>CACVAR010000229.1:17412-19539 GCA_902727905.1 uncultured Sulfurovum sp.
GATCCTACAACACTTCCTAGTACTTTTCGTGAAGCCTTTAAAGGTCAAGGTGATGTTGAACTTTTTTGCATTAAGGAATGTGAAGAGTGCTATGTTATGCAAGGAGGAAATATTTCTCCTTATGATGGTGGTATTAATTTTGGAAAAGATGTAGAGATCCACCTGCTAGATAATGACAATCACTTTACACAATTAGATGAGTTAGGAAGAGTAAAAGATAAAAAGGTTTGTTTACGTTATCATTTGTATCCTAATGGAAGTACAACTCAGATGGTAATTGTTAACAAGGCCGGAATTTATTATTTACCTTCTTATTTTGGCGAAGCAAAAAAAGTAGCTGATATGGAAGAGGCAAAAGAGCTATGGGTTAAAGAAGATTATTCTTTACGTGACTCTGGTTCATTTTATTAAAGGAAAAAAATGAATATCAAATATAAATTTAAAAAAGCTTTTACTTTAATAGAAGTGATTATGTCTGTTATTATCGTGGGCATCGTTGTAATGGGTGCTTTACAAATTCAAGCTCAAAATTCTGATATGGCTGAGTATCTTTTAAAAAGAGGAAACTCAGAACTTGATAATGCCTTGTTTTTAACTAAAAAAGTGCAACGCTATAGTAATGATAAGAAAAATGCTTATGATTTAATTGTTGATGAGTTTTCTATTAAAGATTTTGATAGTCGTGATGTTTTAAAGAAAATTGAAAAGAAAATCAATATTACTGAAGCACTTCCTGTTCCTGTCGGTATGGATGAAAATGAAGCTCCTATGTTTATTTTTTACACAAATGAGATTTTGTTAAATGGAGATTATCCAGCACGTTACTATACTTTTAAATAGTAACGTGTTGATTTAATTAATGATTATTGATTAAATACAAGGATCAATAACAGCACCTTGATTAGGATAAAGATAAATCTCTACTCTTCTATTTAGTGCCATATTGGCTGCTGAAGTATTTTGTACCACAGGTTTAGAGAATGAACAACCTTTTGAATAAATTGGGTTTTGAACGCCTCCTGAACTCACCGTATTTCCTACAGATGAGGCTCTGGCTTCTGAGAGTGCCTGATTATGTTGGAAGCTTCCCCTGTTATCTGTGTGTCCTACAGTTTGGATAATCATATTAGCATAGCTTGGTTTCTGTAAAGCAGGTATCATTTGTCTAATTTCAGCTGAAGCTGAAGGTGTTGGTGTTGATGAATTTGTTTGAAACATCATTGGGTCACGGAACATAATTTTTACAAATTTATCAGTGTTTGATACAATTAAGTTATTATTTGAGTTTTGTTCAGCATTTGGATTATTATTTACATTGGTGTTAAGTGTTTGTGCAACTTCAGCAGCTTGCTGATCAAGATTGTACCCTATAGCAGCACCCACAGCAGCACCAATAGCACCACCAATAGCAACACGTTTTCCACCTCTATTTGCAGTAGTTCCACCAACAACAGCACCAAGTAAACCACCAATTACAGCAGCTGTTTGTGTATTGTTAGTTGTTCCATCTGCATTTTTAATTGTGGGCATGCCTCCACCTGTACAACCTGCCATTAAGCCAATGGCTAAAGTAGATGCTAAAATAGGCTTTAATATTCTTTTATTATTCATTATGTGTCCTTGTTTTGTATACAAAGAGTATAACATAATTTTTGTAAAGTAACTGTGGAGAGAGAAAAGAGCTTAAAGCTCTTTTTTGAAAATAAATTAAGATTTACTTCCTGGTTTTATGGCTGTAGAACCTTCTTTACAGAGTGGACACTCTTCTGGCGAATACATTTCAAAAGTAAAGTCATCTAAGGCGAAGAAGGGTACGTTTGAAGAGAGTTTACATTCTACTTTAGCTTCTAATGTTGAGCCTTCTCTTTTACAAAAGCCTCGGTTTGCTAAAGAAGCAAATGCTACAACATTAGCACCTAACTCTTCAATGGCTATTGCAGCTTTCATAGCTGAGCCACCTGTGGTAATAATATCTTCACAAATTAAGATATTTTCACCTTTTTGAACCTCGAAACCACGACGAAGTTCCATTCCACCTTCTTTCTTTTCAACAAAAATGGAACGTACACCTAAGGAACGGGCTAACTCATAACCAGCTAAAACACCACCTAATGCTGGCGCACAAAC
>CACVAR010000229.1:19639-25176 GCA_902727905.1 uncultured Sulfurovum sp.
TCTACTTTGATTGCATCTACAATGTTAGTACTTACTTTACCTGTTCTAAGTGTTGAAAAGTCTCTTTTTAAAGCATCTATGCTTTTGCCCATTTGTTCTTTGGTTTGTTCATAAATTTCATTTAACATAATTGATTTTCCTTTTTGATGTTTTCAAGCGTTTAATAATAATTGAGGAGAAACTCCTCAATTATTACTATTTTGTAGATGTATTTGTTTCTGTAGTTGGTACAGATGTTGCTGTGTTGATTGTATCAGCAACTGAGTGAGCTTTTTCTTCGTTGTATAGATAACCCATAGCTAAAGTATTAAGTACAAAGAGTAGGGCTAAAGCAAATGTTGCTTTTGATAAAAAACCAGCTGGTCCTTTTGCTCCAAACATGGATTCATTACTCCCACTATAAGCACCAAGACCAATGCTTGAACTTTTTTGTAATAAGATAGTAATAACAATTAATATTGTTAAAAGAATTTGGACAACTAATAGTGTTGAAATCATTTTTTCCTCTTCGAATGATGAAGTATATACTTCAAATTGGGTATAATTTTGGCGATTATACCCTAAATTAATTGAAACTGAGATAAATGAAAGTAGTTAGAGCGTTCTCCAGATTTGCCCATGAATATAACAAATATAATGTTATTCAAAAAGATGTTGCTAAAAAGTTATGTATGCTTTTAGATAAAAAATATTATAACAAGGTTTTAGATGTTGGTGCAGGTGATGGTGTCATATATCAAAATATGTGCAGTCAAAATATCAAGTTTTCAAACTTTACTGCTTTAGACTTTTCAGAGGATATGCTTTCCGTTCATGAGGATGCTATTTTCGTTGATAAAGTTTGTTTAAATTTTAATGAGGATAAACTATCTACACATTTTAATGCTAATGAATTTAGTCTAGTTATTTCTTCTTCTGCTTTACAATGGAGTAATAACTTAGAACAGTTGCTAAAAGATTTATCTCTATTGGGAGGTGATCTTCTTTTTTCTTTTTTTACTGCCAATACATTTAGAACATTGCACAATACGATAAATATTACTTCTCCTATTCTTAAACAAGAAGAAATTTTTACTGCTCTTAATAAAGTTTTTAATTATGAATTTGAAGTTATTGAATATAAGCTAGATTTTGCTTCTGTTCATGAGATGCTTCGTTATATAAAAAAATCAGGTGTTAATGGAGGAGTAAAGCAACTCAGTTATAAAGAGATAAAGTTTTTAATGCTGGAGTATCCACTAGATTATTTGGAATTTGAAGTAATATTGGTAAAGGTAACAGGAAGAAAATAATTTGATCTTTGGAGAGTATTCTCCAAAGATCATGACTTTTAGTCATCGCTCCCCATAATTCCTAATAATTGAAGAATTGCAGTAAACATATTGAAGAAGTCTAAAAATAAAGATACAGCTGCATCTACAGGTGAGTCATACGCACCATTTGCAATGTTTTGTGTATCATAAATTGTGAACAAAGAAAATAGTAATAAAATACCAGCAGTTACAATTACATGCATAAGTGGGCTTTGTAAGATAAACATATTTACCAATGAAGCTACAAAAATTATAATCATTGTAATAAATAAAGGTTTACCCCAACTTGAAAAGTCACTTTTTGAGTTAATAGCAAATAAACTTAAAGCTCCAAAGAGAACTGATGTCATTAAAAATGCATTACCAATTAGTGCTCCATTACCTTGACCAATAATCATCGCCAGCATTGGTACTATCATAACACCAAGTGCAAATGTAAATACAAATAGTGCTAATAAATGTAATGTTGGGTTTTTTCTTGTCATGTTAAATCCAAAGAAAACCATCAATAGAACAAATCCAAAAATAAACCACTTATAGCCAGCAATAGTAGCTGCATAAGGCATAGTCAGATAAGCACCTAGTGCTGAAGATATCATACTTGCACCAAGTAGTTGATAAGTCTGTTTCATAAATGTAACAGTTGCAGTACCTACCTCTGTTGTATACCCTGCTTCTGTAGCGTTATTGTTATAATCTCTATCATAAAGAGCCATATAAATCCTTTGAGTGTAACTTTCGAAATGTATTATTTCAAGAGTTTTAATAAATTATTTATACCAATAAATGATTGATATATCTGAGGTGAGTATATTGAGTTGATGTTTAAAAGAAGTTGAAAGAAGTTGAAATTAATGCAATTTCAGAAGAGAATAACTCTTCTAAAATTGTGAAAATCTAGTACTGATTAGTAAAGACCTAAAGATTGCATAGTAGCTACAGAAAGACCAGCGACAGGAAGACCTTTAGCTTTTTGGTAAGCTCTAGTAGCTGATTTTGAAGCTGAACCCCAAATACCATCAATTGGACCTTTGTAGTAACCAGCAGCTCTAAGTGCTTGTTGAACGTTGCTAATCATTTGAGAGTCCATGCTTGTTTTACAAACAATTGGAACCCATTTAGCGTAACCATCTGCGACCATTCTCTTTTTAGTTACAGTTTTGTAGGTAGCAGGGATAGCCATTCTTTTTTCACTAGCAGGTGCAATAAGTTTTTTAACTTTTACAGTTGCATACTTAGCAGGAGTAGTAATAACTTTAGTTTTTGCAGGAGTAGCTACAACTTTCTTAGAAACTTTGTTGTACTGAGCAGGAGCAGCTGTTAAACATACTTTATTACCAGTTGCTTTTGCAGATGCAGAAAGTCTTGAACCAGCAGTTGCCGTACCAGAAGCATTACCACCACCAGTAGCATTAGCTGTTGCAGCACCACCAGAGGCAGCCATACCAGTTGATAAAGCATTCGCACAGTTCGATGCACTATTTGTCCAACCATATTGACCATTAGCTACTTTTTGTGTTTTACTTACAGTTTTATAAGTAGCTGGAATTGGAATACTTCTACTTGATGCAGGAGTAACTAATTGTTGAATATTTACAGTTTTGTAAACAGGTGGCGTTGTTACTTTTCTAGTTGCAACAGGTTTAGCAACAACTTTTTTAGTTACAGTTTTATAAACAGCAGGGATTTGTACTAAACATACAACTTCAGATTGATTACATCCTCTGTCTCCACATTTTGTTTTTTTCCACTCTGTTCTAGCAGGTGAAACCATTACTCTTTCTTTTACATTTTTGTATTGAGCTGGAGATTTAACAAGTTTTTCTGTACCTTCAGATACAAGAATTCTTTTTGTTATAGTTTTATATTTAGCTGGAACAGCTACAACTCTAGCACTCGCTTCAGAAGCTAAAACTTTTTCTGTAATTTTTTGGTATTTTGCTGGAGCATAACACTCATAAAAACAAGTACCTGGTTGAGCAGCACCTGTATTCATACCTGCAGACTGAGCAGCATTCATAAGTGTATGAGAAGCTTCAGGAGCATTTGTTCTTAAAGCTGTTCTCCAAGTTTTTGTAGATGGCTTAGCCATTACTCTTTCATATACAGTTTTGTATGTAGCTGGAACAGTCACAGTTCTTTGTGTACCATCGGTAACTTTGATTTTCTCTGTACCCCAACCATATTTTGCAGGAATAACTTGTACTTTTTCACTTGCTTGAGAAGCTAGTACTCTCTCTGTTGATGTAGCATATTTAGCTGGAAAGAATGCTTTTGTAAAACACTGTCCTGGTTTTGCTGGTGGTAAGTCATCACCATCTATAGCTGCTGCTTGTGCTGATGTCACTACTGCTACTGCAATAAGTGATAGTTTTAATGTTTCTTTAATTGTCATAATATTCTCCTATGTATTTAAATGCAAAAAATTAACGCATGATTGGATTATAAGTTAACTTATCTCATTCATAGCTTAAAATATAAAAAAATATAAAAAAATATATAAGTGAGGATTAAGGTCACAAACTAAAGGAAGGTAAATCCTTTAGTTTTAATTCAAAATTTAAATGAATTTTAGTAAAGACCTAAAGATTGCATAGTAGCTACAGAAAGACCAGCGACAGGAAGACCTTTAGCTTTTTGGTAAGCTCTAGTAGCTGATTTTGAAGCTGAACCCCAAATACCATCAATTGGACCTTTGTAGTAACCAGCAGCTCTAAGTGCTTGTTGAACGTTGCTAATCATTTGAGAGTCCATGCTTGTTTTACAAACAATTGGAACCCATTTAGCGTAACCATCTGCGACCATTCTCTTTTTAGTTACAGTTTTGTAGGTAGCAGGGATAGCCATTCTTTTTTCACTAGCAGGTGCAATAAGTTTTTTAACTTTTACAGTTGCATACTTAGCAGGAGTAGTAATAACTTTAGTTTTTGCAGGAGTAGCTACAACTTTCTTAGAAACTTTGTTGTACTGAGCAGGAGCAGCTGTTAAACATACTTTATTACCAGTTGCTTTTGCAGATGCAGAAAGTCTTGAACCAGCAGTTGCCGTACCAGAAGCATTACCACCACCAGTAGCATTAGCTGTTGCAGCACCACCAGAGGCAGCCATACCAGTTGATAAAGCATTCGCACAGTTCGATGCACTATTTGTCCAACCATATTGACCATTAGCTACTTTTTGTGTTTTACTTACAGTTTTATAAGTAGCTGGAATTGGAATACTTCTACTTGATGCAGGAGTAACTAATTGTTGAATATTTACAGTTTTGTAAACAGGTGGCGTTGTTACTTTTCTAGTTGCAACAGGTTTAGCAACAACTTTTTTAGTTACAGTTTTATAAACAGCAGGGATTTGTACTAAACATACAACTTCAGATTGATTACATCCTCTGTCTCCACATTTTGTTTTTTTCCACTCTGTTCTAGCAGGTGAAACCATTACTCTTTCTTTTACATTTTTGTATTGAGCTGGAGATTTAACAAGTTTTTCTGTACCTTCAGATACAAGAATTCTTTTTGTTATAGTTTTATATTTAGCTGGAACAGCTACAACTCTAGCACTCGCTTCAGAAGCTAAAACTTTTTCTGTAATTTTTTGGTATTTTGCTGGAGCATAACACTCATAAAAACAAGTACCTGGTTGAGCAGCACCTGTATTCATACCTGCAGACTGAGCAGCATTCATAAGTGTATGAGAAGCTTCAGGAGCATTTGTTCTTAAAGCTGTTCTCCAAGTTTTTGTAGATGGCTTAGCCATTACTCTTTCATATACAGTTTTGTATGTAGCTGGAACAGTCACAGTTCTTTGTGTACCATCGGTAACTTTGATTTTCTCTGTACCCCAACCATATTTTGCAGGAATAACTTGTACTTTTTCACTTGCTTGAGAAGCTAGTACTCTCTCTGTTGATGTAGCATATTTAGCTGGAAAGAATGCTTTTGTAAAACACTGTCCTGGTTTTGCTGGTGGTAAGTCATCACCATCTATAGCTGCTGCTTGTGCTGATGTCACTACTGCTACTGCAATAAGTGATAGTTTTAATGTTTCTTTAATTGTCATAATATTCTCCTTTTTTAATTGACATGTTAAATTGATTAATCCTTTAAATTATAAAAAAAAGAATCTCATCTACACCTTAAAATAATTAATAATATAAATAAATCTATTTTTTATCTAAAATAATTAGTATAATTAAAAATTAACAGAACACTAAATAATAATTTG
>CACVAR010000230.1 GCA_902727905.1 uncultured Sulfurovum sp.
TTAGCATCCATCCACTCTTCTGGACGTACTTCTATTCCCTGAACTAAAATACCGAAGTGCAAGTGATCTCCCAATGCTAAACCAGACTTTCCTGTTTGGGCAATGGTAAAACCTGGAGATACTTTATCACCTTTTTGTACTAAAACATTTGAACAGTGACCATAAAGCGTATAAAGTCCTAATCCATGATCAATCATTGGCATATTTCCATAAATTCCATTGTATTCATCATATACGACTGTACCAGCATTTGAAGTTATAATCTTTGCCATCTTTGTACTTGCCATGTCTAAACCAACATGGTATGACTGAGAAATCTCTTGATTTTTATTTTCATAGTAGTAATGACGTTCATCACCAAATGAAGCAACTTTTGCACCATTTTTTAAAGGATAGAACTTTTTAATTTTCCATGAATCCAGCATCTCATCTGAAACCTTTTTTGCTAACTCATGAATAATCTCTTCATTATCAAGTCTCATGGTTTCATTAATGGTCTTTAACTTTTCTAAACGGTTATCAATGGTTGAATATTTTGGTTCCGTATCGATTAAATCAGAAATTTTTCCATCTATAAATTTATCTTTAGCTTGAATCCAAGATGTTTTATACTTTTTTCCTAAGAGATAAAAAGGTATGTTCGTTACACGTTTATTTCCAGCCATGTCTTCTGCGCTAATATTAGCCACAAAATTTTCAACATTAAATGGCCAGGCTATAAGCGTTGCATAGAAACCCTCTTTTTTATAAGGCTGCGCTTTAAATATTTTACCAGCTGCTTCCACTTCAAAACTTTTTAATGCTCTATCTTTAACTTGAAAAATAACTAAAGCAGAACCACCCTTAGTAATGGAGTATGAGTTAGATAAAATATTAATATCTGGACGTTTATAGTCAACATGCACATTAATCTTTTTTGTTACGGTATTACCTTGAAAAAAGTTCCAATTACTTTTGTCTGTTGCTGTAAAAGTAAGTTGTAATTTTGTAGCACGTGGATCCAAAAGAACACCATTTACTGCTTTTTTAGGATACTTAATTTCAACCAATTTTTCATTGATAGTCTCTAACAACATTTCATTAGCAACCACTATCTCTTGTTGACCATCACTTACTTTAATTTCATATGACTTTAAGGCACTCTCATCACTTACTTTAATCTTTAAAGGATCTTTACGGTTCCAATAAACAAACTCAGCAACATCCAAACTAGGACCATTACGTTCAAAACTCTTTGATGTATAAACAAAAGCCCCAACTGCTATTAATGCAATTAAAACTACTATCCACAAAGAACTTGAACTTCTATCATTACCATAACCTCTTCGTCTATAACTCATTCAATAACCTTCTTTTTTGTATCTCTATTTTGATTTCATTTAATAATTTATTTAAATCTGTTGTTCGACTGCTAAATCCTGAAGCCATCAAATGCCCTCCTCCACCAAAATGTATGGCTAAGTCAGAAACATTTGCGCCATTACTCCGTAAAGAAACTTTAATTTTATCATCGAACTCAATCAATAAAATGGCTATTTTTACTGTTGCCAAAGCCATTCCCTGATCTATAATTCCAACTAAATCTCTAATATCAGCACCTGTTCTTTCAAAACTCTCTTTGGTCACCATCATTGATGCAAGTTGCGCATCAACTGAAAGCTCTAAAGTATCCAATGTTTCACTTAAAACTCTAAATGAACTCAACGATTTTCTTTGCGTTAAATTTTTATTTACCATTTTAAGGTCAACTCCGAAAGAAATCAATTCAGACGCCACTGTAAATACATGCTGATTTACATTTAACGTTATAAAGTTTTGTGTATCGGTCAACAGAGCAACATAAAAACAAGTAGCTGACTCTTTGGTAATTTCAAAATCATTTTTTAATAAATCATAAGCAATCATAGAAGCAGAAGCACAAGTGATATTTACAATATTTAAAGCACCATAATCAGTATTTGATTTGTGATGATCTATATTTACTATTTTTTTCAAACTTAAATCGAACCCAAGGATATCAAGACTACCTGCATCACAAGTTATAATTAAACTATTATCAAAGTCAATTTGATTTTTTATTTTAGCAAAATGAGGTAAAAAGTCTAAGTGATTAGGTAACTTTTCATCCAGATTACAAATTTCAACCTGCTTTCCGAAACGTTTAAGCACAGCATAGATACCTAATCCTGTTCCTAAAGTATCAGCATCAGCTGTTGTATGTGTAAGGATGCTTACTTTATCGTACTTTTCTAAAAGTGCTTTAAAGTCTTCAGCCACAACTTTAGCCTTCCATTTTCATTGACAAATCAATCCAACTTGATTGATGAATCAATGCACCAGATGAAATAGCATCTACCCCTGTTTTAGCGATTTCCTCTATGGTCTGCAACATAACATTTCCACTGGCTTCAAGTAAAATATGTTCATAATGCTCATTTCTATAAGCCACAACCTCTCTAATAGCTTCATTGCTCATGTTATCACACATTACAATGTCTGCACCAGCTTCCATCGCAACTTTAACCCCTTCAAAATCTTCACACTCTATCTCAACTTTAGAAGTAAAAGGAATCTTTTGACGTACTTCAACCATAAATTCCTTTAGATTATCTATGGTCTTTAAATGCGTATCTTTCAACATTAGACAATCATCAAGTCCCATCCGATGGTTAATTCCTCCACCACAACGCACAGCATATTTTTCAAACTCTCTAAGTAGAGGTCGTGTTTTACGTGTATCTAAAAGCTTTACCCCATAAGGTTTGACTTTTTCAACAAACTTAGAAGTCAAAGTAGCAATGGAAGAAGCATGTAATGCAATGTCTAAAATAGAACGTTCTAAAGCAAGAATGGTCTTAGAATCACCAGAAACAAAAAGTAGTTTTTCCCCCACTTTAAAAGAAGAAGAGTCTTCAACATGCCATTCAATTTCTAAGTCGTACATCTTAGCAGCCACCTCTATGTACTCACGACCAGCAAAAACACCATCTGATTTTGCAATAATATATGAACGAACCTCTTTAGCAGTAGAAATACGTGAGAAAAGGTCACCACGTCCTACATCTTCAGCTACCATAGCTTCTATAAATTTATGTTTTAGCACTTTAAATGCCCTTATATTTTTTTCAGAATTATACCATTAAGAACTAATTTAGATATAATTTTAAGAAAAAATAGAAAAGAATATATTATGCCTATAAATTTAATTGCTAAAAATAAAAAAGCCTATCATGACTACGAAATATTAGAGAAGTTTGAAGCAGGTATTGTGCTACAAGGGTCTGAAGTTAAAGCCCTGCGTGCTAAAAGATCTAACCTAAGTGATGCCTTTTGTCGTTTCATCCAAGGTGAACTTCACCTTATGAATGCTCACATAGCCCACTTAGACACAACCAATGCAAACTACGCAAGAGACACAAGAAGTCCACGAAAACTACTACTGCATAAAAAAGAGTTAGACAAACTTTTTGAAAAAGTACAGAAAGACGGTCTCACCATTGTGCCTCTTATGCTTTACTTTAACGAAAGAAACTACGTCAAAGTTAGCATTGCTGTTGCTAAAGGTAAACAGTTACACGATAAACGTGAAACCATGAAGCGTAAGACACAACTAAGAGAGGCTGCTCAGGCGATGAAGCAGTATAAGTAATAATGGGGATTTTACCCCATCTCTTACCTCCCTACAACATGCTAACAATTCTCTAAATATATCAATCCTTCATTAGAACATAAACAATTTCTACTTCTATAGTTTCAAAATATACTTTAAGCTCCCAGTTACAAAATATTAAATATAATTAATTTTTAATATTATTAAACATAAGAGTCCTCAATGAAAAATACATTTATAAAGTTTCCTGTCATTGTTTTTTTATCATTATTCATACTCTCGTGTGGCAACGATAAATCAACTACAACAAGTATAAAAACAGAAAAAGAAACTTATACCAAAGAACAAGCAATCATAGTCAATTTTAGTAATATGTCTGGGCATGAGCATGACTGGATAGGTATTTACCCTATTGGTGTAAGTAGCGACTGGGGAAACCAACTTCATTGGACATGGACAAAAGGTAAGGTAAATGGACAAAAAGAGTTTAGTGCTTTGCCCATAGGAAACTATGAGGTACGAGCTTTTTTCAATAACTCATTTACTGTCAAAGCAAGCCATACATTTAAAATTGATGGAGAGTATAATCCACAAGAAGATGTGGTCTTAACACTCAATAAAAATGAATACCTAGAAAATGAATTGATTTATGTAAACTATAGTAATATGCAAGGAAACCAAAATGATTGGATAGGTCTCTTTTTAGAAGACTCTGATAAAATCATTGACTCAAAAAAAACCAACGGAAATGTTATCTCCGAACTCTCTTTAGCAAATGTAGATATACTAGCAGATAAAATAAATAGTCCTGGTGGTTTAAAAGCTGGAAACTACCAAATCAAAGCATTTTTTAATGACTCCTCAAAAGTTGAACAAGTAGCATCCTTCAAGGTCATAAAAAAAGAGGTTAGTTCGACTATCTATGAATCTGCTGACAATGAAATATCACCCCATTGGAATCATATTTCTGGACCAACAGCACCCTATTATGACAAAGGAATGGTAAACCTAACAAGCACTTGGATTAACCAAGTGACTAATACATCTGAGTATAGATTAGTTTTTCCACAAGTAAATACAACACAAAAAGTTTTAGAACTTGACTCTGGTGGTTTAAAATACCAAAAACACTTCTATGTCGGTGTGATATTAGAGACACTTTATGGAGCTCGTAAAATGATTTGGGATCCATTTTTTACACATGAAAATGTTAAAGCTTTTAAATCTGCTCAATACTTATCCTATCCTCTCTATGTCGATACCCAACTAGAATCAGAACAGAAACATCACGTTAGAGTTGATGTAGAAAAGTACCTAAGAATACTTGAACCAAATAATAAAGTTGTTAGCATTTCAGCCTTTATGGCATCAGGTGGTGACTTAGATGA
>CACVAR010000231.1 GCA_902727905.1 uncultured Sulfurovum sp.
ATTTTTATCTAGCTTTTGAGCTATATCTTGCATTAGATACCATTCTTTTTCTGAAAAGGTATTACTTTCAACAACAACAGGAATATTAAATTCTCCAATTTCTTGCTCTCTAAATCCAAATAATTCTTTTTGATAGAATAATTCAGTTCCTTTTAGAAGCATCATTGGATAAGCTGTAAGGTTTAAACACCCATTTTCATATGCGAAATCAATACTCTGTTTAAATGAATCAATTGTTTGTTTTGGAAGTCCATAAATAAGACTAATTTCATAGTTAATACCTCTGTTTTTTAACTCTGACATTACTCTTTTTATTTCTATAGGGTCATTTTTTCTATTAATTATTTCACTTTCAGAGGGGCTAGATGTTTGAAGTCCAAATTCAAGATGAATATTTAATTTTTCGCATAAATCAAGAAATTTTTGACCTTTTTGTCCTTTTATCGTCTCAAATCTTGCTTGTAAACTAATTAGAGGTTTGAAGTTAATTCTTGCCATTTCCTCCATGATGTCTAAATATTCTTTTCCTGCATTAAATATAGGGTCAATAATATTTATTTTTTTGACTTTCATTTTTTTAAAAAAAGCAATTTCTTTAAAAACTTTATCCAAGCTATGTTTATGAACTTTATTGAATGTTAAATCTCTATGGGCACAAAATGAACATCGATATGGACATCCCCTTTTAGTTTCTAATCGTACCATTTTTTGGTCTATAGAAATGGGGATTTCATTATTTAAATATGGAGAAGGTAAAGTTGAAAAGTCAAGTTTTGATTGAGTGAATATATTTTCAGTGTTTTTTTGTGAAGCAATATCTAATAGAGCTTTTTCGCCATAACCATTAATGAAGAATTGACAATCAGGGTATTCAATTTGAGGGTTTTTAGAATAAGATATTTGATAACCACCAAGTATTACTTTCCCTCTAAATCCAAAGGTTTTTCTTAAATAATTAATGAAGTTATTAGTTAGGTACTCATTCCAAATATAGGCTGAAAGAGCGATGAAATCTATTTTAGAGAAATCAAGATGTGAGAGTAAAGAATGGAATTCTTCAACTTTTCCTTTATTCTGAACTTTAAGCATATTAATTGAAATATGTTCAGCCTTAAAATCATCACCATAACGATTATCATTTTTTAAAAAAGAAAGGAGAGATGCTATTGCTAGAGGCTTCTTACTTTCTCCTTCTCGAATTAAATCAAAAGAAATAATTAGAATATTTTTCATGGTTAAATTATGGGTGATAAAAGGAAGTATAAGAGAACTCTAAATTTACAATAAATTATTTTTTATTTTTAATTTTTTAATTTGTTTTTTTTATTTATTTACTTTTTTTGATAAAATATGGAAGGTTTATTCTATAAGGGGAATACTACAGAATTTAAATTATGTACTACTTTTTCAAAAGGGAGATTTCCGTCTATTTTAGTATATACTTGCTTCTCTACATAAAAAGCTCTTATTTTACTTATATCAGTTTCGTATAATTCAATTCTTGAAGCAAATAACGCTTCGTTGTCATCAACTCCTCTTTTTCTATTAGAAATTCTTTTAAATGCAATATCATAATTAACTGATATTTCAATAACCTTAGATAATTGAACATCTGTAGATTGCAACAAATTGTTAAACATTTCAGCTTGTATAATACTTCTTGGAAAACCATCAATTATTATTTTATTATGACCTTTTTCTATAAATTCTTTCATTACATCTTTGGCTATTTTAATAGGGACAAATTTGCCAAAGTCAATGTTTTGCTTAACTATTTTACCAAGAGGCGTTTTTTCCTTAGAAATTTCTCTATACATTTCTCCAATTGAAAAATGAGAAATATTGGAATTTTTTATTTTGTCTGAAATAGAGGTTTTGCCACTTCCTGGTGGACCAATTATTAAAATTATCTTTTTATTATCTTTTATCATAATAAATTAAGGTTTTACAGAACTAGGATATTAATGGCTGCCAACGGTTTGCATAAATGGCGTGCGCCCGCATAGGGCGGATGACCATTTTATGCTTTGTTAGCAACTGTATTTATTTTATTTCATCTGTATAATCCAATAATTTTTGGTTCGATTTTTCAAAAATCAGTTTAGTTGATTCAATTAAGAATTTTTGACTAATTATATTTAGGATAGCATTGATTGAAATGTTTATTTGTTGGATTATTAAAGTAGCAAGTTTTTCTTGATGGTCTCCAAAGTATTTAGCAGCTTCTTCTGCATTTTTAAAAGATGACATATCTTTCTGTTGCATACCTAAATATATTCTTACGCCATAGTAACTGTTATGAATTATTTCTGAGACATCTCTGTAGATTGAGAAAAAAGCAAATGAAAGAAGTCCATTTACATATTCGCCGTACTTCATGCCAATTGTTTCAAGTTTTTTCTTGGTAGTTTCTGGTGTCCAACTCATTACTTCACGTCCTTTCTTAGTTGTAAAATCTGAAAGTGCTTCTTTCATCGCTTTAGGAGCAGCTTTTTCAAATTCATCAATATAATCACTAAAACCACTTTTTATTTTGAAATTGTTTAATTCAATTCCTCTAAATAAATCCCGATATCCTTTTTGATAAGCATACTTCTTTGAACTAATAACTGCTTTATCCTCTTCGGCACAAATAAATCCAACGTTTATTACAGATTCTAAAAAGGGTCTTGACAATATGATTAAATCTCGATTGTGATTGTTCTCAGCCAATAAAATAACACTCCTTATTGTTTCTTCATTTAAGGTTAAAATTGGACCAATTACGGATGTCAATTCCGAAAATCCAATTTCCGAAGCAGAGATTGCATGTATCATTTCTTTGAATAATTCTGCTTGCTCTTTTAAATGTTTTATTTCGATTTCTTTTTTCATTTTTATAGTTGCTAACGTCTGTATATACGCCTGTGCAGAATGCATGAATAAAGAATATAGCATCTGCAAATAGCAAAATCGCAAAATTTGCTTGTAATTTTTTCATTAGTACAAGCAAAATTTGCGATTTTGCGGTGTAATTCATGCCACAAAATTTAGGCATAAATTTAAAACTCTGCATGGACGTATATATCTTGTTATCTTCTGGCTTCTTTTATTCTTTTTAGAAAAAAAAGCATTTTAAAAATCATAATATATAGATAGATTGGGGTTCATGATTTTTTCAATTCCCTCGGCAGTTAATCCCATTCTTAAGGCTTTATGAATTCTTGTAAATGAAGGTATTTGCATGAGCCCTTTTTTTCTAAAAACTATTTTTACTTTACAATATTCAATTAGTTCATCTTTACTAAGATTAAATGGAAATTGATTAATGTCAAAAAGTGAGTTATTAACTACTAAAAGAGCTTTCCGTTTTGATAACACATTCAAGATTGTACTGATTAGCCATTTATCTAATTTTAACATTTGTTGTTCATCATCGACTAAAGGGTAAAAACTCATAATACCTTTGAATGATAGTTTTTTATATGTACCATTTATATACTTTTTTAGTGTGACTTCTGTCATGTTTCCATATAAATATCTACGAATTTGCATTATTGCAGTAATAAAGTCTCTATCTACATTGTTTTTAGGAATATTTCTTGCCGAAAAGGAATTAACCCGAATTGGTTGGATTAAGTTTTTGTATAATAAATAAGATACTTGTTTTTTTATTTTTTGAATAGAAGCGTCTTTAATGCTAATCTTTTTACATGAAATTTTGTAACCAAGAAATTCGATATATTCTTTAGAATTGTAAAATTCTGATTTAAGCCCTTGTTTTTGTAAAAGATTAATTCCATCTGATTTTTTGTAATTTAATGATATTCCTGTTTCTTTAGAGAACTCTGACATAACGTCAAATGCTCGTGATATTTTCGTATAATCTTTTGACCAAATAATAGTGTCATCTGCATATCTAGCAAAGCGTAATCCTTCGTCTTCAAGATTTCTGTCAAGATTCCAACATGCAAGATTAGCTAAGAAAAGCGAAATAGAAGTTCCTAGTGGAATTCCTTTATCAAAGGGGGCTAAAAATGCCTTGATTACTTTTATTTCAAGCTCGCTTATTAAGAAAGAGTTTTTATTTAGCTGCTTGAATAAATATTCATGACTAATTGATCCAAAAAAATCACTAAAATCAAACTCAGCAACAAAAATTCTTGGTGTAGAGGCTAGTTCATTAGCTATATCTTGAATAGCAAAATGAATATTTCTATCATTCCGATATGCATAAGATAAAGAACTAAATCTATGTTTGTTTTTAGATAATAAATTATGGTAAAACCTATCAGAAACTGCTGCGTCAGGAATTTGATAAACACTAATTTTCCTTACACCGCCACCTTTTTTGGGAATTTCTTTTTGAAATGGTTCATTAGGTTTATAGGTGCCAGCTAATAATTTCCGAGAAATAGACCGAACAATTTGCTTTTTTCTTTTTAAAACATAAAAGGGGTTAAATTTTTTATCTATAGACCATTCTGTAGGAATCTTAACATCTTTAGGTTTGGCATTAGTAACTCTTCTTACATTTCGCCGATAACTTAACTCTAAATTATTATGGTAAAGTTGATATTCTTCTAATTTTTCTTTCGCCTCTTTTTCAATGTCAAATAATAAAATTTTTTCCATTACTTATTTTTTACAAAAAATTTTCTAGACCCGGAGGTGCTAGAAAATTTTTCACGGAAAATATAATTAAAAGTAAGTTCTCGTTTTTTTGAGTTTTTTGAAAATAACACCCAAAACCAATTCTTAACATTTCAATCAAGAGTTATACTCTCCGTTTGTCCCCTTAGGACTTATCTTTAATAAGGATTTTTTAGGAAAATCCTTTGTTTTTAAATGTTTCAAATCTAAATATAGTGTTTTTTTTTATATTCACAATATTTAGATGAGTTTTCTGTAACCTTATTTAATTATGCTTGCCGATAACTAGTGTATATCCACATTGTGGATATATTTGCCTTGTACAGAATTAAAATATTATTTAATTTAGCAA
>CACVAR010000232.1 GCA_902727905.1 uncultured Sulfurovum sp.
TTCTTTTAATAGTTCATGATTTTCAATATGTTCACGATCTTGAATAATGGTGATGAGTAGCTCTTTGTCTTCTCCAAAGCCTTTGGCAAAATTTAGATAATCATCTATATTGTCCATGTCATTTAAAAAGACACGTATTTGTAATGATTTGACATTTAGCTCATTGATGAGTTCATATTGAGCTTCACCTTTGTCTAGGTTGACACAGAGACCAATACTGTCTTTAGCTCTTTGGTTGTAGTTATAATGGCTTTCATCATTTTTAGTTTTTTTGCTCTTAAGCAGAAACTTTAAAAAAAGATAGGGAAAGAAGATGAGGTTAGTCATTAGAAGTTTTATAAAGGCTAGTTTATGTCCTTTACGTAGAGCTTTTTTGTCTTCTCGTTTTAGGATATAGGGTTGATCAGAATGGCTGTCCCATGGGAATCTATTATCCATTAATAATGTCCATTAGCTTTTCTTCAATCTCTTTATAAACCTCAACACCATAATCAGCTTCAACTGTAAAGTTATGCTGTAAGTTTTCATCACTAATCGTTCCCCAACGTTTAGCAGAAGCAAATAGGTTTGCTCCAAAAAATGAAAGGGTAGGGGTATTGGACATTCCTGCTAAATGCATGGGTCCAGTGGAGGTGCTGACAAAGAGTTTTGAGGTCGCAATGAAGTGGGTGAAATCTAAAAGACTTTTAAAGTCATCTCTAATATTTGCTTTAAAATTTAAGTGCTTTTTGATGTAAGCTTTGGATTCATCATCATCAGGTCCGAAGGAAAAAACTACTTCTGTATGTTCGGATGCTTTTTTTGCCAGTTTTAGATAGTCGTCAAGTGTTAAGTTCCCATCACTACTTCCTCCAAAACCTGTGTGGAATATAATAAATGGTTTTTTGTTTGATGAAATCGAATCTACGTTTAGTAAAGGGCGTTTAAAATTTAGAGTCAAATTATTATCAAAGGCTTTGAGTAAGTCTAAGTTATATTCAAATTCTCTTTTTTTTACTTCACTTCTTCGTTGTTTGACGCGTTTATTAAAAAAGATTTGGGCTATTTTAGTGGCAGGTGCGATACGTTTTGGAATGCGTGATTTAAAAAGAATTTTTCCTAAAGAAGTATCGATATAACCTGAGATACTAACATCAAAGTTATATGATTTTATTGTTTGAACTAAAGCTTTAGTATCTTTAGTATATTCAATGACCTCATCTATAAAATCAAGCTCTTTGGCTAAAGCCACATTGACCTTGGCAACGAGCATAACAATTTTATGATTGCTTTGTTCTTTTAATACTTTACAGACAGGTAGCATGGTGATGAAGTCACCTATTTTGTCATGACGGGTGATTAGAATGTTCATTTTTTTAGCTCTTTATTCATCTCATAAAGTTTAATGTATTTGTAAAAGTTGGTTGCCATATGAGAGAAAGCGATGATTAATCCTGCATAGCCATCTCTGAACCCTTGTTTAAAAACATAAGTTTTAGTAAAAGAGAATAGTCCATTAAAAAAGGCTTTGCTTGGAGAGGACTTTTTTTTACCAACATGCTCATTGGCAAAGAGAGTAGAGTAATAGTCTAATTTACTAATAAAGTCACTAATAGTAGAATAGGGATAATGTTTTACAAGACCATCAATAGCTTTTTTATTCATATTGTCTTCAATAATATATTCATGGACATTCTGATTAACAAAAGAGGTTTGTTCTTTGTTATAAAGTCGCACTAAAATGTCATTTCCCCAGCAGTGTTTGATTTGAGTGCTTTTGTAATAGTTCGTACGTAAAATTGAATAGATGGTATCTGTTTCTAGTTTTAAATTTTTTATGTTATTTATGATTTCTTGGCTCAAAACTTCATCTGAATCAAGTGAAAGTACCCATGTATTTGTTGCATATGAAGCTGCCTTATTTTTTGTTTGACCAAAGCCTGAAAACGCTCCATGAATTATACTGACATTGGAAAATGTCTTAGCAATGGCTTCCGTTTTGTCTGTAGAATTGTTAACATATAAAATGACTTCGTTAAAGTCTTTTAAACTCTCCAAACAGGCTTTGATAGTTTGTTCAGAATTTTTTACAATAATAACTGGGCTAATAAGGTTAATCGACAACTTTTTTACCTTTAAGTCTTTTTTTCATATTTTTAAAGTTTTTTAACTTTTGAGAATAATGAATGGCTTTTCCTATACAATAGGCTGAATCTTCTGAAGTGATACGTGCATATTCTTTAGCAATAATTTCCATGTCTTTGTCTTTTGCCCAAAGCATTGAGAAGTTTTTAAGACGTTCGTCTAGTGTCAAAGTTTTAAACTGCATACGGTTAATGTCTACAATTTTAAATATGTAGTTATCGTTTTCTTTTTTAATCAGAATGTTTCCTGGTGAATAGTCAAGATGCAAGATACCTTCTTCATGTAGTTCATAAGTGAATTGGGCAAATCTTTTTAATACTTTTTCTTTCTCTTCAAAGCTTTCATCTAGAAGAGGTTCACGGATGGTAAAATCATAATTAAAGTGCTCGCTAACAAAGTAAGAACTATGTATGAGACCAAATTTTTTGAATTCTATATAGCCAATAGCTTTTGGAACAAACTTTGCTATTTTTATACTATAGTCATACGACTTTTTGGCTTTTGAAATACGGAAAAAAGTATAGATGACTTTATTTAGAAGATGAGGGATTTTGAAAGATTTTACTACAACATTTTGATTATTGCAGTTAATGACTTTTATTTCATTTCGTGCTTTGTGAATAGAGTTCTCGCCATTTTTAAAATGTTGTTTGATATTTAAAATAAAGTTTTTGAACTTGGGTTGGTAGTTTGTATTAATGCTATTCATACTCACTTCCCTATATCTTGGATTTTTCTAATAATTGTATCTAGTTTTTGATATAATATAGTCATATATGTAAAATTGGGAATATTGATTATGGGTACTAAAAATATAGTAGAGATTTGTCTATCACCTGACCTTGGAGGTTTAGAACTTTTTATGCTTAGTTGTGTAAAGGGTTTTTCTGAAAAAGCCAATGTCTTTACAGTAGTTACCTCTAATCAGAAATTAAATACTTATATGGAAGAAGAAATCTCTTTATTGCTAAAACGAAACAAATTTTTTCCTTTTATCCCTGCATTGAAATTGGCTAAATTTATTGATAAACATGAAATTGATATTATTCATTTTCACTGGACACGTGATATAGCTACTGTAGTTTTAGCAAAAATTTTAAGTGAAAAAAAGCCTAAAATCATACAGAGTAGGCACATGAATATGACACGGTTTAAAGATGATTTTTATCATCGATGGTTATATCGAAATATTGACAAGATACACGCAATTACTTATCAAGTAAAAGAACAACTTAAAAAATATATTCCCATAGAAGTGCGACCGACTATTAATGTTGTTTACCCTGGAACAGTAATTCCTGATGTTGATAATGAGCATATAAAAACTTTAAAAGAGAAATATGGATTAGAGGATAGTAGTTTTGTAGTCGGTATGGTTGGTAGAATAGAAGAGGCTAAAGGGCAGTACTTATTACTGGAGGCCATTGCTAAGCTTAAGGATTTAAATATAAAGGTTTTGATTATTGGTGCTGCAATGGACATAAGTTATTTTGAAGAATTAAAAAAGAAAATAGTTTTTTTAAAAATTGAAAACCAAGTTATATTTACAGGTTTTACAAAAGAGGTAAATGAGCATATTCAACTTTGTAATATAACTGTTTTAGCAACAAAAAAAGAGACATTTGGACTGGTGGTAATAGAGTCTATGGTAAATGCTGTGCCTGTGATTGCTACTAATAACGGAGGTCCATTAGAGATTATAGAAGATAAGGTTAATGGGTTGTTGTTTGATAGAACAAGTGATATGTTAGCCATGAAAATAAATAGTTTATATGATAATTCTACAGTGGTAAAAAATATTAGGGAAGAAGCCTTAAGGACTGTTAATGAAAAGTTTGATGCTACAATCCAATTAGAAAATCTATGTGAGGTGATTTGTGAAGGTTAGTATTTTTGTTCCTACTTATCAAGATCCTATTGCTTTAGAATTAATTTTAGAAGCATTAGAGAAGCAGATTTATCAAGACTTTGAAGTTATTGTTGCAGAGGATAATGATGCTATAGAAACAGTTGAGATGTTAAAAAAGTTTAGTGATTTAAGTATTCAACATGTTTCCCAAGAAGATAAAGGAAATAGAAAAGCAACAATTTTGAATAAAGCATTGGCTTTAGCTAAAGGTGAGTATTTAATTTTTATAGATGGTGACACCATCCCTTTTACTACTTTTATTGAATCACATGTTGCTTTAGCTAAGTTGAAGACAGTTTTATGTGGTAGACGTGTTAATTTAGGTCAACAGATTAGTCAGGAGGTTAGAACTAGACAAAAGAGTATTTTTGAGTTAGAATTTAATTACTTGAAGCATTTTAATTATTTAAAAAAAGGTGCTACACGTCATTATGAACAAGGATTACGGTTTAAACCAAATTCATTTATACAGAAGTTATTAATGAATAATAATAAAAATGTTCATATTGTTGGTTCTAATTTTTCTTGTTTTAAAGAAGATATGTTTCTAATAAATGGTTTTGATGAGGATATAACGGGTGGTAGTAAAGATGACGTTGATTTAGAATGGAGATTTATAATGAGTGGTTGTGAACTAAAGTCTTCTAAGTATTGTGCGAACCTTTTTCATTTGGAGCATAATCGGGCTTCTCGTGTAGAAGAAGAAGCAGTTGCAAAAGTACAGATGCAAAAAAATAGAGATGCAAAGCAGTTTATTTGTAGTAATGGAATTGTAAAATTATGAGTTTTAGTTTAATACAACGAATACGAAATAAAATAAAAGTAGATGAGAGATCCAGTATTTCGATTGATCAGTCAACAAAGTTCGTTGACTGATGTGCTACCCAAATATCAGACAAGTTTTTAAAAATCACGCAGCGATTTGGTATTGTAACATTTTAG
>CACVAR010000233.1 GCA_902727905.1 uncultured Sulfurovum sp.
GAAAGTGAACTTTTAATGAAATTGGCTTTTTAATGAAATTAGCATTTATAGGCGACATAGTTGGGAAACCTGGACGAGACATTATTGCTGAACATTTACCAAGACTACGTGAAGAGTATGGTTTAGACTTAGTGATTGCGAATTATGAAAATGCTTCACATGGTTTTGGCTTAACTAAAAAGAATTGTGAAGAGCTTTTAGGAAATGGTATAGATGTTATGACAGGAGGAAATCACTCTTGGGATAAAAAAGAGATTTTCTTACTCTATAAAGATTACCCTTTAATTCGTCCCATAAATTATCCACGAAAAAGTCCGGGAGAAGGACTTATAAAAGTAGACGTACTCAATCATGAAGTTGCCATTTTAAATGTTATGGGACATTACACCATGCCCATGGTAGACAATCCTTTTGTGATGATGGATGAAATTGTGGATGAGCTAAAAGCTGAGGGAATTAAACACATCATCGTTGATATACATGCTGAAGCGACGAGTGAGAAGCTAGCAATGATGCATATATTAAAGAAACGTGTTTCTGCACTGTTTGGTACGCATACTCATGTAGGTACAGATGATTTGATGATAGTAGATGGTTGCTGTTATGTTTCAGATGTAGGTTTAACAGGCTGCCGAGATGGTGTTATAGGAATGCAAAAAGATGTACCTATGAATCGTTTTTTAACAGGGATAGGTGGACATTATGATATCGCTAAAAAGTGTAAGAACATTTTACAGCTAGTAGTTTTTGAGCTTGATGATGAGGGTAGAACTACCAAGTCTGAAAAGATTAAGATTTATGACAATGGTGAAGTGCGTAAATTTGATGCTAGAGTTGAATCATATTAATTAAGCTTTAGTTTATACTAATTGCTCTTTTAGTGCGAGTTAGTTATACTTTCGGCTATATTTCACGGAGCTATTTTATGCTTCGTACTTAAAGGAAGACCTTGCAAGGTAAAGTTTGGAAATTCGGTGATCATATTGATACCGATTTAATTATTGCTGCTAGATATCTTAACACATCTGAGCCAAGTGAATTGGCAAAACATGTAATGGAAGATGCTGACCCTGAGTTTGTAAGTAAAATGAGTGAAGGTGATATCATCGTAGCTGGTGAAAACTTTGGTTGTGGTTCAAGTCGTGAACATGCACCAATTGCTCTTAAAGCTGCTGGTGTTGCTGCTATTATTGCTCCAACTTTTGCAAGAATCTTTTATAGAAATGCTTTTAACATGGGTCTACCAATCTTTGAACTTGAAGAGTCTGCTGAGATTAATGAAGGTGATACCGTAAAAGTAGACATGGATAAAGGAGAAGTTATTAATATTACTCAAGCTAAAACTTATAAGTTCTCTCCTATCCCAGAGTTTATGCAAGAGTTGGTTGATGCTGGTGGACTGATTGAGTTTGCCAAAAAAGAAATTGCAGAAAGTAAGGCTTAAGATGACTAGAAATTATAAAATAGCTGTTATTAAAGGTGATGGAATTGGTCCAGAGATTGTTGATGAAGCTGTTAAAGTTTTAGATGCATTATCTGCAAATATGGATTTCAATTTAGAATATGATGAACTTCTTATGGGTGGTGTAGCACTTGATGAAACAGGTGTACCTCTACCAGATGAGACAATTCAAGGTGTAAAGAAGTCAGATGCTGTCCTTTTTGGTGCCATTGGTGGACCAAAGTGGGATGGTGTTGAACGTCATCTACGTCCAGAATCTGGGTTACTTGCAATTAGAAAAGAGATGGGTACTTTTGCCAATCTTCGTCCTGCCATTGTTTATGATGAACTTGTAAATGCTTCAACACTCAAACCAGATGTGGTTAAGGGTGTTGACATTATGGTTGTACGTGAGCTTACTGGTGGTATCTATTTTGGTCAGCCAAGAGAGCTTTTTGAAGATAGAGCTTACAATACTATGGTATATACACGTGAAGAAGTTGTAAGAATTGCACATGTTGCTTTCGAAATTGCAATGAAGCGTAACAAAAGAGTATGTTCTGTAGATAAAGCCAATGTACTTGAAGTAAGTCAATTTTGGAGAGAAACAGTTATTGAAGTAGCTGAAGAGTATCCTGAAGTTGAGTTAACACATATGTATGTTGATAATGCAGCAATGCAACTTATTAGAGAACCAAAACAGTTTGATGTTATTTTAACGGGAAATATCTTTGGTGATATTCTTTCAGATGCTGCATCAATGTTAAGTGGTTCAATTGGTCTTTTACCAAGTGCAAGTACAGGAAAAGGTGTTGGTCTTTATGAACCAATTCATGGTTCTGCTCCAGACATTGCTGGTCAAGGAATTGCAAACCCATTAGCAACAATTTCGTCAGCATCAATGATGTTACGTTATGCATTGGGTGAAGAAGAAGCTGCTAATAAGATTGATGATGCAATTAAAAAAGCATTGTCTAAAGGTTATAGAACAGGTGATCTTGGTGCTTATGATGCAAAAGAAGTATTATCTTGTTCTCAGATGGGTGATATTATTGCGAAGTATGTCTCGAAGTAGACATACTCTTAAATATATTAGTTTCTAAATAGAAACATATTTTAAGAGGAATTTTATTCCTCTTCTTCTTTTATAGGTTTATTTACAGCCTTTGCCATAACCTCTACATAGCACTCTTCCCAACTATCTTCGACTACTGAGTTTAATTGTGTTGAGATTTCTTCAAATGTACATTCATTAGCAAGTTCAGCAGTTTTTCCAAATTTACAGTCAAAATCCCAATACATTGTTTTTTTGTTGGGGAGATCTTTTTTCTTCTCGCGCTTTACATATTTACGTAACTCATTTTTAATAGCATCTACAGCTCTATCTGGTTTAATTCGTTCTTGTTGTATCTGAAATACTTTTTTCATGTTTGTCCATTCGGATTTAATTTTTGGTATTATACTAGAAAAGAGTATAGATGAAAATTACGTTATCTTTAAGTGGTGGTGGTCTTCGTGGAGCAGCTCATGTTGGAGCTATTAAATTTTTAGAAGAGCAAGGTGTGGAAGTGACAGCTGTTTCAGGTTCGAGTGCTGGAGCAATAGTAGGACTTTTTTTAGCAGCTGGATTAAAGAGTGATGATATGTTAGCGTTTTTGAATTCTTTAGAGAAAAAAGAGCTGTTTGTTTGGGCTAGTGGTGATACTGGCTTATTTAAAATGGATAGACTAGAGAAGAAATTAGAAGAGTTCCTTACTATAAAGTCTTACTCTGAATTAGAAATCCCTTTGTATACTTGTGTAACTGATATCAGTACAGGGGAGAGTCACTATATAAGTAAAGGGAATCCACTTCATTATACTATTGCTTCTTCTACCATTACACCTCTATTTCGTGCAAAGAAAATAGGTAATGACTCTTATATAGATGGTGGTTTTTCTGATAATTTACCCGTAAAGCCATTAGAAAAATATTATGAAAAATCTTTAGCCATAAATATTAACCCTTTAAGAGGTGAGGATTTAGATTCTTTTAAATCGTTAACAATTCGTTCTATACTTATTATGATACGTTCGAATTCAATGCCAGCCAAAAAATTAGCAGATGCCTTTTTTGAAGTTAAAGGTGTAGCAAATATGCATCTTTTTGATTTTTCAGAAATTGAGATGGCATATGAAGCAGGATACAATGAATTGAAAGAGCAATGGGAAGTTTTATCTCAAAAGCTTATTTAAAAAATTGGTATAATCCTCTAATATATTATCTAGGATAAAAATGGAAAAGAGAGTAAGAGTATTAATTGATTGTAATGATGCTAAGGGTTTGGTTTATAAAATTTCAAAAGTATTTTATGATAGAGGTTTAAATATAGAAAATAATAGAGAGTTTGTAGATAAAGAGCAGGGTAAGTTTTTTATGCGTACTCTTGTGACAGGTGACTTTATTGTTCAAGAACTAGAAGATGAATTGAAAAAAGTAATTCCTATAGAGGCTAATTTAAAAGTAGTTGAACCTAAGCGTAAAAAGATTGTCATTTTAGCGACTAAAGAATCACATGCTTTAGGAGATATTTTAATACGTCATGAAGCTGGTGAGTTGGATGCAGATATAGAAGCTGTTATTGCAAATCATGATACACTAGAGCATTTGGTACGACGTTTTGATATTCCATTTTTTAAAGTGCCAGCAGAAGGTATGACAAGAGAAGAACATGAAGAATGTGTAATGCGTTTAATAGATGAACAAAATTTTGACTATATAGTGTTAGCAAAGTACATGCGTATCTTAACCTCTAAGTTTGTAAAAGCGTATCCAAAACAAATTGTAAACATACATCATTCATTCTTACCAGCTTTTATTGGAGCAAATCCATATAAGCAAGCGCATGAAAGAGGGGTAAAGATTATTGGAGCAACAGCTCATTACGTTACAGACGATTTAGATGAAGGACCAATCATTGCCCAAGACGTAATTCCTGTAAATCATAGACTTGAATGGAAAGAGATGCAAAAAGCTGGAAGAGATGTTGAGAAGGTGGTGTTATCTCGGGCTTTGAACTACGTTTTAAACGACAGGGTTTTTGTTCATGGAAACAAAACGATAGTCTTTTAGAGACTATGAGTAAAAGAAATCCCACAAATTCCACACAAATTTGCAAAAACCCTTGACATAGGGCATTGATTTCTCTATAATACGCGTCCAAGAACAAAGGGAGTTACTTAGAGTTTAAGTGATTAGGAATCAGAGATGATTTACTGGAGTTTTGAGTGATCTTTAACAACTGAATATAAGTTAAAACAAAACAACGTCTATTTGAGTTTTTTTCGATATTTTTATTATAAAAATACGACAAAAGAGAAACTTAATTAGAAATTTTTAAGTGATTCTTTGAAATAGGTTTAAACTATTTCCATTTAATGGAGAGTTTGATCCTGGCTCAGAGTGAACGCTGGCGGCGTGCTTAACA
>CACVAR010000234.1 GCA_902727905.1 uncultured Sulfurovum sp.
CTTCTAAGAGAAGGATTAGACTTACCAGAGGTATCTTTAGTAGCTATTTTAGATGCAGATAAAGAAGGCTTTTTACGGTCAAAGACTTCACTTATCCAAACCTCGGGAAGAGCTGCTAGAAACTCTAATGGACAAGTACTTATGTATGCCAACAAAATAACCAACTCCATGAAAGAGACCATAGACATAACTTCAAAGCGTCGTGAAAAGCAAATAGCGCATAATAAGAAACATGGCATTACCCCTAAAACAACTCTACGTGAACTTGATACAGATTTAAAAGTAGAAGATGCTGGAGAGCTTTACAATAAACAATCTAAAATGGATAAAATGCCAAAAGCTGAACGCCAAAAAATGGTAAAAGAGTTAAAAGCCAAAATGCTTGTGGCTGCAAAAAACTTAGAATTTGAAGAAGCTGCACGAATACGTGACCAAATAGCCAAAATTAAGAAGCTGTAAACAATATGTTATAATATTACTATAGTATATATTTCCCAAAAATTATAAATCTTATGAAAAAGAGAGTATTTAAATGAGCATAGACTTAACATCACCAGACCTCTATTTCAACCGTGAGTTATCATGGTTAAAGTTTAATTCACGAGTTCTTGCACAAGCAAAAAACAAATCCCTACCTCCCTTAGAACGTTTAAAGTTTCTTGCTATTTATGGTACTAACTTAGATGAATTTTACATGATTCGTGTAGCAGGATTAAAAGCTCTTTTTAAAGCAAGGGTTCAAGAGACAGCTATTGATAAATTAACACCAACGGAACAACTTAGTGCCATTCATAAGACCATTCACAAAGAACAAAAAGCTGTTGAATCTACTTTTCAAACCATTATGGATGATCTAAAAGAGCATCAAGTAGCTATTAAGTGTTTTGATCAACTTAGCACCAAACAACAAAGTATCATTGAAGATGAGTTTTTTGAACAACTTTACCCTGTTATTATGCCCATTGCTATTGATGCTACCCATCCTTTCCCTCATCTCAATAATCTTAGCTTTGCACTGGCACTTAAATTTGAGGATAAAAAAGGAAATATCAAGCATGGACTTATCCGTCTTCCTAGAATCTTACCTCGCTTCCTAAAAGTAGACCATTGTTATGTACCCATTGAAAATGTCGTAGAACATTTTTCAGAAGAACTCTTTGGTGGTTTAAAAAAAATTGCCTCGACACCCTTTAGAGTAACCCGTAATGCTGACTTAGAAATAGAAGAAGAAGAGGCTGATGATTTCATTGAGATTATGGAAGAGGGACTACGAACAAGAAACAGAGGTATGCTCGTTCGTTTAGAGTTAATGGAAGGTGTTGATTCTGACCTTATTAAATTTTTAACAACCCATTTAGAACTTGATCCTCATGATATTTACCAATACAACATCCCCCTCAATCTTGGTACACTTTGGAGCATTGTCGGAGAAGCTGACCTATCGCATTTAACCCTACCTACTTATAGTCCTAAAAACCTACCTCCTTTTGGTGAAAACAAAAATATTTTCAAAGCCATTGAAAAACAAGATGTACTCCTTTATCATCCTTATGAAAGTTTTGATCCTGTCGTTCGCTTTATTAAAGAAGCAGCTGGGGATTCTCAAACGCTTTCTATACGGATGACACTCTATCGTGTGGGTAAAAATTCACCCATCGTTAAAGCACTTATTAAGGCTGCGAAAGCAGGTAAACAAGTTACCGTACTCCTAGAACTCAAAGCACGATTTGATGAAGAAAACAATTTACATTGGGCAAAAGCATTAGAAGAAGCAGGTGCACATGTAATTTATGGAATTAAAGGGCTTAAAGTTCATGCTAAAGTTGCACAAGTGACCAAGCGAAAAGAGAACAAACTTCAGGCGTATGTGCATCTTGGCACAGGAAACTATAACCCTATTACTTCACGTATTTACACTGATATCTCTTACTTTACCACTAAACAAGAGTTTAACAAAGATGTTACAAAATTTTTCCATTTTATTACAGGTTTTTCAAACCATAGTAAACTTAAAACACTAACACTTGCTCCCGAACACATTAAACCAAAACTCATTTCAATGATTAATCATGAAGCCACTTACAAAGAGGATGGACATATTGTTTTAAAAGCTAACTCTTTAGTTGACCCAGACATTATTCAAGCACTTTACCAAGCGTCTATTGTAGGGGTGAAAATTCAACTTATTATACGTGGTGTTTGTACCTTAAAACCTGGCATCAAAAATATTAGTGAAAACATTACCGTACACTCTATCATTGGTAAATATCTTGAACATCCACGTATGTATGTTTTTAAACATGATGAAAATGAATGCTATATCTCTTCTGCTGACTTAATGCCAAGAAATCTTATTCGTCGGATTGAAATACTCACCCCAATTAAAGAACCTATACTTAAACAAAAAATTAAACAGCTTCTTTCATTACAGCTTCAGGATAATCAGCTCTCTTGGCGTCTTAAAAGCTCAGGAGAATACAAACAAGTCAAACAAAATGATGATAAAGCCGTCAATAACCATGAAATTTTAGAGGACTACATGACAAAAATGCATAATCAAAGCCAAAAAGAGACCCCTGACTATGTTACTAAACTTGCAAAAAAAGTATTAAAAGATTAAAAAAGTGTTGAAAGATTAAAAAGGATTATTATGTTAATAAAATACAAAAACTGGACACCAGAACTTAAAAAAGGTGCGTGGATAGCAGAAGGCTCAACGGTAATAGGTCGAACAACAATGGGTGAAGACTCTGCTGTATGGTTTGGCTGTGTTGTTCGTGGTGATGTTCATCATATTAGTATTGGTGACCGTTCAAACATCCAAGATCTTTCAATGGTACATGTAACACACCATAAAAGAGAAGACATGACAGATGGACATCCAACAGTTATTGGTAATGATGTGACCGTAGGTCACAGGGTTATGCTCCATGGCTGTACCATTGAAGATGCTTGTCTTATTGGAATGTCAGCTACTATTTTAGATGGTGCTATTATTGGGAAAGAGTCTATTGTTGGTGCTAGTTCACTGGTTACTAAAAACAAAGTATTTCCCCCAAGAAGTCTCATTATGGGTAGTCCTGCAAAACGTATTCGAGAACTAACCGATGTAGAAGTTGCAGAACTTTATGCTTCAGCAGCACGATACGTTGAATTTAAAAATAATTACCTAGATTAAACCATGACCAATACCATTAAAAAAAGCCTACGAGACATCTTAAGTCCAATGGTCTTAAAATTCATCTTAAAAATTGGATTCGGAAGTATTCTACTTTGGATTGTACTACTTACTTACTTTTGGGATAGCTTTTCAAGTTTTGTAACTTCCTTTTTAACATGGGTACCTTTTGAATGGCTACAAGATACCATTGCATATGTTGCTGCACCTCTTGTTGCCTATACGCTTATCATTGTAACCATTGCTATTTTAACGTCACTGTTTAGTGAAAAGTTACTGATTGACTTAGCAAAAAAACACTATCCAGAAAAAAAAGCCATCGCCTCCCCTAGTATAAGTGGCTCTATCTCTTCTACACTCTCATCAACACTTATTTTTGCCGTTCTATATCTTTTACTTTTTCCAACATTTTTTATACCAATTATTGGTCAGGGTATTATGCTCTATGTTTGGTCTATCCTCTTAAAGGCTCCCACAGTTCATGATGTAGGTGGTCTCTTTATAACTGACAAACAAAAGCTAAAAGAAAAAAGAAAGAAATCTAACATGATTGCCATGATAGCTTCTCTATTTAATTACATCCCACTACTCAACATCTTTGCCCCAATATTTGCTCAAATCATGTTTTTACATCATATTTTAGGAAAAAAATAAAGAGATAAGGAACAATAAAACACATTTTTATGTTAAAATTAAATAAAAAGGATTTTAATTATGTATAAAATAAAAAAATTAACACTTCTAGCACTTGTTTTAGTGTTAGGTGCTGGTTGTATTCAAAAGCAACAAACCACAACTGTTCAAAACCCTAATGAGTATCCCATAGCTGTTACCACACCTATTCCCAATACTCAACCGGTCTATCAACCTACTATACCAGTAACTCAACCACCTGTATATGTAGAACCTGAGTATGTTCCACAAAGAACACCTTACTTACAAGGGGCCTATGGAAGCAACAATAAACTTAAACAATTTATCACTACTATCTCTCAAAAGTACAACTATGATAGATATGAACTAAATGCTATTTTCTCAACAGTTAACAGAGATACAGAAGCACTAAAAAAATACAACGTCTTTAAAACAGCTAAGCCTACTTACTCAAAGGCGACACAAATCGGATCATGGGACAAATACCGTGGAAACTTCTTAACCACATCCCGTATTAATAAAGGCGTAGCTTTTTGGCATGAGAATGCTCACTATCTAAATAAAGCAGCACAAAAATATGGTGTGCCACCAGAATACATCGTAGGAATTATAGGGGTAGAAACAAATTTTGGTGGATACACCGGTACGCACTCTGTACTGAATGCTTTAACCACACTTTCCATAGAATACACAAAACGTTCAAAGTTTTTTACCTCTGAATTAGAAAACTATCTACTCATGTTGAGAGATGAAAAAGTTCATCCACAAAAAATTAAAGGTTCATATGCAGGTGCCTTCGGTTTGGCACAATTTATGCCAAGTTCATTTAGAGAATATGCTGTAGACTTTGATGGTGATGGTCATATTAATCTATTTAACAAAGCTGATGCTATTGGTAGTATTGCCAACTACTTTATAGGCAAAGGAAAATGGCAACCACGTGTACCTGTTACCATGATGACATATTATAATAAAAGTAGATTTTATGGTCTTCCAACAGGTCATAAAACA
>CACVAR010000235.1 GCA_902727905.1 uncultured Sulfurovum sp.
TGACTTCAAAGGTTGACCTTTTTACGCCTACTAACCTTTTAAAGTTCTCTTCGCTTACTTTTTCAAATTTATCTACTTTTCTCATCCTAAAATTTTAGCATCTTTTTAGTTTTGCAAGATGTCTAATGGTGGGCTAAAGCACCACCCTACGGGACATTTAGAATTTATAAAAGTATGTAGACCAAATAACTACTAACAAAAGAGAAGGCTATCCCATAACCAACAATAGCATTACTCAGTCTTGGGGCTAAACCAACCATGGATGCCATGGCTGCTGCTGTTATCATGGGTGCCATGGAGGCTTCTAGGATGGAAATTTTGACAATAAATCCACTCCAACCAAATGCTTTAGCCATCAATATAGCGATGATTGGGGCGATGATGAGTTTGATACCTAAAGAGACAGCAAAGGGTTTGAGTTCGTCTCTTGGTAGTTTAAATTTGAGTTGTAAGCCAACGGCAATAAGTGCAAAAGGCACAATGGTTGCTGCTAAAAGCTCAAGTGGTGTATGGATAAAAGTAGGAAACTCAATATTACTTAGAAACAAAGAGATAATTAGAAAAACAAAAGGAGGAAAGAGTACGACCTTTAAAGCTATTTGTTTAAAACTAACTTCACCTGAACTGGCATAATAGGTAGTAACAAAGGTTCCATAAGTGGCTAAAGCTAAAAAGGTTCCTAATTGATCATAGATGACAATATAAGGTAAAGCCTCATTTCCAAGGTAACCACTAATAAGAGGAATTCCTACAAAAGAACTGTTGGTAAGTACCGAGACCAGCATAAGTGAGCCTGTAATCTTTTTTGAAAAGTTCATGAGTTTTGAAACTAAAAGTACAATAATTGCCGAGATTATCATCACACCCCACGCAATATAGACAGGGACGACACTCTCTTTTGTAAATTCAATGGTTGGGATGGTGAGGAGTATCATGGCAGGTAAAGAGAGGTAGATAACAAACTTATTGAGTATGTTTGCTAGGTTTTTTATGGGTAGTTTTACGTATTGTAAGCCATATCCTATAACTATGTAGAGGATGATTAGTATGAAGTTTGACATGGGTTATCCTTGGTTTTTAATGTGGTTTGGGGTCTTCATGTTAGTCCTAACTCATCAGAAATATCACGAATCAATTTACTCAATGGTCGCTTATGTAAATCATCATTTTGATTATAGTTAGAAAACAGATATCTATAAACTTCATCTTGACTAAATCCAAATTCTGAGAGTTCCTTTATATAGCTTTGTGGGTAGTAGGCTTTTTTAATGAGCAGTTCTAAGACTATATCTTTGTGTTGTTCGTATAATTGTTTTAGTTTAAAAAGTACTATGTTACTTTTATTACCTCTTATTTCTATCTCAAAACTATCAAAGTTATATTTTTCTTTTTCAACTACAGAAAACTCAATGTTCTTTGGCGTATAGGTAAATCTATAGTTACTATTATTTATATCGTAAGGATTATCTAAATTATTTTTTACTGTATTACTTTTTGTATGGTTACAGATAGAACAAGAGGGAATAAGGTTAAAAAAGCTCATGGCTAAAAATGGATAGATGGACTTTGGGTGAAAGTGGTCTATTTCAGGTCGAAGTTTTCCTGTTTCGTCATTCACTACAAAAGTATAGTTTCGGTTACAATAAGGGCAAGTTTTTAAATCTAATACTTGAACAAAACTATAAGCTCCATAAGTACTTCTTCCTCCCCAATTATTGTATTCTTTTTCAAAAAGCTCATTACGAAGTATTTTATTTAACTCTACTCCATCTTTTAAGCTATTGGGATATTTTTTTTCAAAATTATCAATATACTTTTTTAGTTCTGTTGTATTGGCACTTAGTATTGGGTTAATATTTTCAAATATATAGTTTAAACACTCAATTGTTTCTTCTTCTAATCCATCATATTCAATATTCAAAAATAGGTTATAAATACTTTTAGAAATAATCTCTATATGATTATCAAAAAGCTCTTGATTAAATTTAATCTCGACCATTTTTTATGCTCTCTATTTGCTTTTCAAGTTCTAAAATTTTCTCATCATCTGTTTTGGGGTATTCTTCATTGTACATAAAGAGTAGTTTGTCTTTGAGAAATGGCTCACCTATGGTGTTAATGATTTTTAAGAGTTTATCTTTGTCATTTTTATATAACTCATTTTCATTGTTGAAGAAGGCTATGATTTCATTTATTTTTTCTTTTGCAAACTCTCCCATTAAACCATCTTCCATGAAGAAACTGTCACTTAGTAAGGTATGGATGTTTGCTCCGAAGGTTTGTTTATGTTCTAGTTGATCTTTAATAAAAAGAATATTCTCTTTTGGTATATCAGACAATAGAAATGGCGAATGAGATGATAAAATAAGATGAAAGTTTTTTTCTGGAAATTGTAATAAAACATCTATAATATATTTAAATATTTTCTTTTGCCATTCAGGATGTAAACCAATATCAATTTCATCAAAAAAGAAAATTATATTTTCATTATTATTAGCTAAATAATAAACTATGTTTAATATTTTCAATAATTGTTGTTCTCCAAAACTTAAATTTTCTAAACTTTTACCTTTTTCATCAAGTAATGAAACTTTAAACATCTCTGTCTTTGCTAATTCTAATAGATACTTTATTTCATTTTTTTCAAGATCAGAGATATTGAACTTCATAATATCATGTTGATATGAACCAATATTACCAATAATATTTATAGACTTATCTCCTTTCTCATGAAGTGCTTCTAACTGTACCTCATTCAAAATTTCACTTGCATAACTCTCTAGTAACTCATTTGTATCAAAATGTTTATTCAATTTATTAAAGAATAGAAATGTATCTACATTAAGTGTCGGATCTGGTACGCCTTTTGTTTCAATGGATTCGATAAGACCAATATTCTCGACGATAGTTTTTTTTGATGTCTTTTTAAACTTTTCTCTAATCTTTGATTTTGATATAGTAAGTACAAGTTGACTAGGGGTAAAAAAATCTTCAAATATTTTTTTACTTTTTATTACTTTATAATTAGCTATAATTTTTGTCAAGTTATCCATGTCTTCTCTAAAAAAATTTAAACTATTACCATCTTTTTTAGGAAACTTAGGAAAAATTTTAACTAGTTTTTTCTCTACTTCTCTTTTATTCTTATCATCATTTTTTTCTTTGCCTTTAGAAATAAAGCCTTCTAACTTTCTTCTTCTTCGACTAGAATCACTTTTTTCATAAGTTAAGGAATAATCAAAAAAAGGAAATATGGTATCAATTAAAGCATTTTCTTCTTTTAATATATCATTATTGTAATTTTCGATATCTTTACTTTTAAACTTTAATAAATCATTACCATAATTTAGTGTAAAAGGTATAAACTCATTTTTTCTATTATGAAAAATTAAAATAGCTTTTTTTTCTATTCTATACTTTTCTTCTAAAAAAAGACGGACAAAATTTAAAACACTACTCTTCCCACTCCCATTCTTCCCAACAATAGCCGTTACATTAATATTTTCACCAAAAAAATCTTTGATATACTCATCTTCTTTTTTTTCGATAATAGTCAATTCATTATCTACATACTCACATTCAAACCGAGGAGAAAAATTAAACCCCTGTTTCTGAATATTCTTATAATCCTCAACCCATAAATAAACTAATTCCATTTTATCCCCTTTTAACTATTTCCCAATATTTAATTAAAAGGATTATAGCTAAAGAGCTATGAGGTAGAGAAGTTAAAAGTTAGAATTTTTATGTTAAAATACTTTTAAGAGTACTATTAAGGATATGATTATGACTGTAATGGCAAATGACATTAAAACTAAAGGGGTATCTCTTTTTGATACATTGTTTGAAAAGTTTTCTGAAGTTATTATTTCGGTGAGAGGTAAAAATAAATATTGTGTCATACCCTATGAAGAGTACGAAGAGTATAGAGCTTATAAACTTGACATGGCACACAAAGAAGTGATGGAAGACATCGCCAATGAAAAGTATCATACCAATACGCAAAAACATTTTGACACTTTAAAAGAAGCACTCAAAGATGCATGAGATAAAGTTTGCTGATGGCTATGAAAAAAGAGCCATTAAATTTTTAAAAAAGCATAAAGACATTTATCCTCAGTATGAAAAAACCATCGAGCTTTTACAACATAATCCACAACATCCATCCTTACGCTTACACAAGTTACAAGGTAAAATGGCTAGTTTTTCTTCTGTTTCTATCAATATGAAATATAGGGTTGTTATAGATTTTATTATTGTCGATGAGGTTATAATTTTAATTGATATAGGAAGTCATGATGATGTTTACTAATGTGCAACTATTAGCCGACATAGGGAACACAAGAATCCATATATATAATGGAAAAGAAGTAGTTCATTTGAGCCATGAAGAAGGCATAGAACAGTACAAGAATCAAAAACTTAAATACATTACCGTGAAACATCAGCTTAAAGAGCGATTGAAAGCTTTTGAAAACTGGGAAGATATTTCAGAACTTATGCGAATAGAAAATGAATATGAGACCATGGGCATCGACCGTAAAGCCATCTGTTTGTCTCATGAAAATGGGATATTTGTGAGTGCTGGTTCTGCCATTACAGTGGATGTGGTGGAAGAGGGTAAGTATGTGGGTGGTTTTCTTTTGCCAGGGTTGAAAGCTTACATAGATGCTTATGCTGCTATCTCTCCTGCATTGGCTACGCAGTTAAATTATGACATTTCTTTAAAAGCCTTACCTCAGACAACTAGAGATGCAATAAGTTTTGGTATAATCGCGTCCATAAAATTGCTCA
>CACVAR010000236.1 GCA_902727905.1 uncultured Sulfurovum sp.
AGTATTTGCAGATTTTACGATTAAAGATTTATTTGTTTCTGGTGGTACAAAAACAAGTGATCAGGGTGCAAAAAGTAATCAAGATACTAAAGACATAGAGAAGAATATGTAGAGATAGCTTTAATATAATAAAATAAATTTTTACTATATATATTAATTATATAAATTTATTAATTTTTAAGTTAATACTTATTTTCAACGAGTTATAATTTTTCCTACTTAAAGGATTTTTATGAAAAAACTAATATTAACCATGAGTTTTATACTGGCATTAATTACCCCTACATTTGCAGATTTTACAATAGATGATTTATTTGTATCAGGTGGTACAGATAAGCCTGTAAAGAGTAAAGATAGAAAGGAACATGACTGTCAATAGCCATTTCCTTGCTATATATTTCTTCCTCCCATTTTAATAAAAATTTATTTTGAAAAACTTTTATAAACTAAATAGATAATAATACTTTGAACATTAATAAGTAAGTAGTGTAAAAAGTAAACTTGTTCTTGGGATGAGCTTATATTGTAAAAGGTCAGAAGCTTATAAAATAAGTAGGCTACTGCCATTCCCAAAAGGTAACCAAGTTGTTTGGCTGTATCGACTTGCTTTAAATGTTCTTTTGTTTCTAGAAAGAGCGTTTCTGCACGTACTAAATAGGAACCAAAAACAAAAGTGACTTGATAACCTAAATAGACAATAAAAGCTGAAGTGTAATTATAAGAAAAAATCAAAAAGTAAATTATAATCCCTAATAGTACTAACTCCACAAATATAGAGACTTTATAGAACCAATGAATGGTTAAAATTGTGTTGTAGAGTTGTGCGACAATGAGCATTCCTAATGCTAGAATAATCCCTCCTAAAGAATAAATAGAGGGTTCTAGTGGTGCATAAAGAATAAAGATAGCCCCTACATTTAAACCTAAAAATAGTGAGTTTAAAAACTTATAAGGAATAAAGTAGTTAAGATTAATACTTTTCATTAGTTATTGTAACAGAATTAGTAGTTTAACTGCATACCAGAATAAATAGCACGAGGACTGCTTGTATATCCATAAACTGTTTGGTATGTTTTATCTGTGATATTATCTATTTTAGTATAAATGCTCATTTGTTTATCGACTTTATAATTGGCTGTAAAGTTAGCTATCGTGTATTTTCCTGTCTCAACATTTATAGCAGGATAGGCTGTAAAATCTTTATCATCTCTTTTCCCTACATATTCACCATTTAGACCAAGATGAAGATTTTCAATACCATAGTAGTCAAGACCAAATTTTATTGAACTTTTGGGTCTTCTGAGTAAGTGGCTACCAGTCTTATTTTTAGCATTTAGCTTGGTGTAGTTTAGTGAAAGTACCATTGTGTCAAAAAGTGTTGTGTCATAAGCAATTTCATAACCTTTAATTTTAGTGGTACCATCTACGTTAATGTTTTGATAAGTAGTAGGATGAAATCCAATGAGGTTATCTACTTTACTATCAAAATAAGTTAAGCTTAGGTCTTTGTATTCTAATGAAATATCTAAAGATTTTGTCTCTTCAGGATTTAAGTTAGTGTTACCATAGATTGGTGTATGGAGTTCGGTTAAACTCGGAATACGATAAGCTGTTCCATAGTTTATTGAAGCTATCAGACTTTTGATATTTTCACTTACATGTTTTAGACCAATTTTCCCAGTTGTTTGATTACTAAACGCATCATAAGTATCATGTCTCAAAGACTCTGTGAGTATGACTTTCCCCTCAAGGAAGCTATCAAATTGGTTATGATTAGTAATGTAAAGGGCTTTGTTTTTGTTTACTTGGTTAATACTATTTTTATGTGTAAATGTTTTATGGTCTCCTCCCACTAAAACAAAGCTATTAGTGAAGTAATTAATTTTTGAATTAAGACCATATTCTTTTACCTCACCGTCAAAAGGAGATATCACAGTATTATTAATAGAACGACGTTTAAATGTTGATTTATTAGCATAAAGGTTCAACTCATTAAAGCTGTCAATATGATTATAGTTAATAGAAGAGAAAGTATTTTCTGTTGTTGAAGATAGGTCATTGTTATTAGCTATTTGTGTAGCTGTTAATGGAAAAAACCCTCCATCAAATTCGTTCGTAGCATCAAGTATAGTATGCGTAATGTCAATTTTATTTGTACTGTTGATTGTAAATCCAGCTTTTAAATTGGTACTTTTATTTTGGTAGTGATCATCTTCAAAATCATTCAGCTCTTGATTTCTAGGCACTTGTGCTGTAAAGCTATCCGAATCTAATTGTACGGTGGAAGCTTTGATGTAAAAATCATCATTTTTATAAGAGACTCCGAGTTTACTTTTACTGGTATTGAAGCTTCCAAACTCTTGAGATACTTGAAAGTTAAAACCTTTTTTAGCATCCTTACTTATGATATTAATAACACCAGCAGCTGCGTCAGCACCCCAAATACCTGATTGTGCCCCTTTAATGACCTCTATACGTTCAATATCATCAATTAAAAGATGTTCAAATGCTGCTCCAGCTGCACTGGTAAGGTCGTTATATCGAATGCCATCTATGAGTACCATTGTTTGCTTTGGGTCAAATCCTCGTAGACGTAATGAGGCTGTTTGTCCTAGTCCACCATTTGCTGTAAAAGAGATACCAGGAAGAGAATTTAATGCTTCCGTAACAGTAGTATAGTGTCTCTCTTCAATCTCTTGTGCTGTAATAACATTTACATTTGAAGTGACATTTGAAAGTTTTTGAGATGTTTTAGTGGCAGAGGTTACGCTAATGTCATCAAGATTATTTGTTGCAAAGAGTTCACTAGGTAATAGTATCATAGTAATTAGACTGAGTTTTATGGTTGTATTCATTTGTATCCTTTGAAATACTTAAGCGTATTTATTCAATTTTTAAATATAGAGTAAAGAAAAGTTATTTTTATAGTAAATAATAGGCATACAAGTAAGGTGGTGAGGTTTTATACTCTTGGTATTCAAAAGTATGTTTATGGTACTGATAGTTTGTATCAATAGTACATAGTTTAAATAACGTTGAATACATCGCAATAACAGCTAATGAAAAATAACGTCGTTTATATCCTCGTAGGTGTTTCATGGGTGAATATTACTAAAATAGGCTTAGAGTTGTCTCTATTTTCTATAAGCCTTTAGTTTGTATAAGTTATAATAATCACAATTGATAGAGGAGTTTTTTTGAGAAGCAATGGTTTTATGAAGGTTCTGATATTATTTTTGATATTTTCAATGTTCACATTTGCTGCAAAAGTACAATACTCCATGTGGGAAAAGGGACTTGGACTTGAACAATATTTAGAGAAACATGGTATTTCGCAAGATATTTTAAAAACTTTAGATAAAGATGATTTAAAACTTATTGATGAAATTGGGTATAGCCATCGGTATTTTGAACTTATCGCTTCCAATGGTGTACTGTTACAAACCTTATTGCCTATTGGTGATGAGTTACAAGCACATTTATACAGAACACATACTGGTTATAAAATTGAAATTCTTCCTATATCTTATCAGCAAGATACGCATATTGCCTTATTAGAAGTAGATAAATCTCCTCATACTGATATTGTTAATAAAGTTAAGAATAAGCGTTTAGCTGGGGAGTTTACACGTGTATTAAAGCATTCGGTTGACTTTAGAGGAATACAAAAGAAAGATAAAGTTGCCATTGTTTATGACCAAAAAATGCGTTTAGGTCAACCTTTGGGTGTTCCTGACATTAAAGTAGCCATGCTTGAGTCTCGTGGGAAAAAGAACTATGTTTTTAAGCATACTGATGCTAAATATTATAATGAAAAAGGAAAGGTTCTTGTTCAAAAATACATGCAAAAACCTGTAAAACATGTACGCATTACCTCACACTTTACAAATAGACGTTTTCATCCAGTTTTGAAGCGTTGGAAAGCACACCATGGAACAGACTTTGGTGCTAAAAGGGGTACGCCCATTTTAGCAGCAGCTGATGGAAAAGTTATCTTTTCAGGATGGAAAGGTGGTTATGGTAAAGTTATTAAAATTCAACACCAAGATGGATATGTTACGCTTTATGCACATCAAAGTCGTTTAAAGTCTAAGAAGGGAGAGACTGTTAAGGCAGGTCAGATTATAGGCTATGTTGGAAGTACGGGGCGTAGTACAGGACCTCATTTACATTTTGGTTTGTATAAAAATGGACGGGCTATTAATCCTATGAGAATGGTTAAGTTTTCTAAAGAAGGCTTAACTGGAAAAGATAGAAAAGCTTTTTTAAATAGAAAAACAAAGTATACGAAGATAATCAATAAAATTTTTAAAGATAATATACCTTCTTATGTATGGAATACTGTTGATACAATCTCTGTATTACCTTCAATGAAAACCTATTATCAAAATCGAGGTTGGTAATGAAAAATATTATTGAAGACTTTACACTTCAGCCTTTAACTAAACCCAATTTCGTAAAAACTGCTTTAGTTACTTATAAACAAAACGGAATCAATAAATCATGGGAGATTGTTGAGTCACACAATTCTGTAGCCATTTTAATTTATCATCAAGAGAGAGACTCTTTTATCTTGGTCAAACAGTTTAGACCTCCTGTTTATCATAGAAATGGTGATGGTATGACCATTGAACTTTGTGCAGGTCTCATTGACAAAGAGAAGTCTTTGGCTCAAATTGCTAAGGAAGAGATTGAAGAGGAGTGTGGATTTAGAGTACCATTGGAAAACATAGAACGTGTTACAGAAGTTTTATCTGCTGTTGGTACTTCTGGTTCCAAACAAGTAAT
>CACVAR010000237.1 GCA_902727905.1 uncultured Sulfurovum sp.
TGAGTTTTAAGCGTTGCCTCTTCCATATAAGATTCATCTTTATTTTGTGACTCTATAATGTCTGGATGATATTGTCTAACAAGGCTTCTGTAGGTCTTTTTAATGCTATTCATATCATCACCCTTATTTACACCTAAAATCTTATAAGCTTCTTCAAGGCTCATGCTTTCTTGTTTATTTTGCCTCATATTATTAAATTTATTTAAAATTTCATTATAGTCCTGAGGGGTCATATTTAATTCATGAACAATCTCACGTAAAACTTTATCTTCATCACCAGAAATCCCACTGTCAGCAAAAGCAAGTTGAATCAAAAATGCTACAAACTGTTTACGTCTTATTTTGCTACGTCCCAGTAGTTTGTTTAAAGACTGTGCTACTTCTTTTGTATCGTCAATTCGTTCTTTTTCTTCATTAAAAATCTCTTTTAAAATGTTTCTGGTTTTTTCTTTTTCTCTAAATACTTTTGAGATGTCATCAAACATAATACCAATAAGTTGTGCTTCTAGTTCACTGACTCGACCATCTGCTTTTGCAACTTTTGCAACCAGTGCAATAAAGATTCCAAGTTCACTTTCCCTAAATAACTCTTTAGAAGTTGACAACTTATTTAGTTTCCATTTGGCATAAACTTTATAGAGTTGAAATGCTACAAAAAGAGAAAGTAAAATTGAGAGTGTTAGTACTATATTGACGATAAAAATGTAATATATCAGTACTAAAGCCAGTGCCAAATATAACCATTTTCTAAATTTGAGCATTTTTGTTCCATTTATAATAATTTTTAGGAATTCTAGCATACTTTGTTGTATATCTATTAAATTAATATTGTGAGTTGAAATTAATGGTTAATTTTGAGAGAAGAAGTTAATGAAGGTCTCATCTCAGACCTTCATAGAAGGGTTTTTAACAACTTACTGTGCTGTCTACTCTATGTCTTGTTTCACGTGTATTGTCTGCTCGTTCACGTTTTTCTTTTACAATAACTCTATAGTTAGGCATTGCTTCTCCAAAAAGCATTTCAAATTTTTGTTCTTCTGTCAAAGAATCTTCTGTGTGAAGCTTTTCTGCCATTAGGTTTGTTGTAAAAAGTAGTATTAGTGTTAATAGTAGTTTCATCATAAGTCCTTTAAGTTTATTTTCTTAAGTGCATTATATATTATTTTGAGTTATAAATAAACATAATACTGATTAAATTTTAATCACTTTAAAATTTGACTCATAGAGATGAAGTATGTTTTTTTAGATATAATTTCTTTACTTTTGAAATAGGATTTTTCATGTTTAAATATTTTTTCCTCTCTTTTTCTTTTTTATTATATTTCTCTTCCCCTATTTTTGCTGATGATGAAACACTTTATATGCTTAATGAATTACAAGTTTCTACAGAAACTCTGAAACAAGAACTTAAAGTGAAGAAAGGAGAAATAAAAAAAACTTTATCTCAAAATGACAGTGAAATATTAAAAAATGATATTAAAAATTTAAGCAAGCAAATAGATGAGTTAGAAACAAAGTTTTCAAAAATTGCTACAGGCATTGATGTTAGTGCTGTTAAACGTAATGGTACAGAAGTTGAGACTACTTTAAGTGAAGATTTTCAACTTTTGATTAAACCTTTAATTCAAAGTGCTAAAGATGGTACAAAAGAGATGCGTGAAAAAGCTTATCTTCAAGAAGAGATAGAAGAGTATAAGTCCATTTTACCTAAAGCGACTAAAGCACATGCAAATGTTCAAAACCTTTTAACGCTTTCTAAAGATAAAGAGCTTACTGAAGAGTTAAAAGCATTAGAAGTTTATTGGAAACAACAAATACAACTACTTTCTAGTAAATTAAATGCTTCATTACATCAAATAGCTACCTTAGAAAAAAACTCTGTCTCTTTCTCTTCGTCATTAAAAGAAAACAGTAAAAACTTTTTTCAAGCACGTGGTTTTGTTTTGTTCAAGGGAGTTATGGGGACAATTTTGCTGCTACTTTTGATGAGGTTCCTCTATTTTATACTGATTAAAGTTTTTCCTATTTTTACGAAGCCAAGTAGAAGTTTTTCTATTAGATTTATCGATTTACTCTATAAAGCATTAACCATCTCTTTAGCCATTATTGTGCCAATGACTATCTTTTATATTGAAGATGACTCTTTTTTATTTAGTATAGGGGTTTTACTTTTCCTCGGAATGCTTTGGGCATTTCGTAACCTTATTGCCAACCTTTGGCAACAAGCAAGACTTTTTTTAAATATTGGTTCTGTCCGTGAAGAAGAGAGGATATTTTTTGAAGGGCTTCCATGGAAAGTAAAAAATATTAATGTCTTCACCATTATCGAAAATCCAACAACAGGAATGCAGCTTCGTGTTCCTATTGAAAAGTTAGTGGGATTAAATTCCAGACCTGCACAGAAACATGAACCTTGGTTTCCTTGTACTTTTGAAGAGTGGGTAATACTTTCAGATGGTTACTATGGAAGAATGATAGGTATTTCACCAGAGTTTGTGGAGTTGGAAAATTTAGGAGGAGGTCGTAAAACTTATTTGGTAGCTGACTTTTTAGCACTTTCTCCACTGAACCTTTCAAGTGATATGAGATTGGTTGAAACATTTGGCATAAGTTATAAACATCAGAAAGAGAGTACCAGGATAATCCCTAATTTATTGCAAGAGTTTTTATTGAAAAAGTTTGAGGAAGAAGATTATATGCATGGGCTTATAAAGCTTCTTGTTCAGTTTAAGAGTGCTGGTGATTCATCATTGAATTTGGCTATTATTGTTAACCTTAGGGGTGATATGGCAGGGCTATATTATAAAATACAGCGAGATATTCAGCGTTGGTGTGTGGAAGCTTCTAATGAATACAATTGGGAAATACCATTTCCTCAACTTACCATTCACCAAGGAGGTGAATAGATTATGGTTTATGCAGATTTTTTCATTTTTTCATAGATACCTTTTAAGGAGTCAACAAAGAGTGGGTGATCGTTAGGTGCTTTAGCAACTTTATACTCTTCAAAACCTAATTCATCGGCTATCTCTTTGTATTCAATGTCTAATTCAAACTCAGTTTCAGAATTGTCTACGGTAAATGCTATTGGGAAAATAATTACTTTCTTTTTTGTTAAAGTTTTTAATTTGTCTTCCAAGTAAGGTCTAATCCACTCCATGGGACCCAAACGTGATTGGTAGGCTAAATGCGTTTTATGAAAATTAACTTTTTGCAGCATTAATGCTTTTCTAGCATAAAAAAGTGTGTAGCGTATATGTCGTTGGTATTTATCACCTTTATCTATAATCTTTTGAGGTAATCCATGCGCTGAAAAAACAAGCTCATAGTCACTTGGATCTGCATCGCCTAAAGTCTCTTTAACACGTTCAACTATGGAGTTAATATACGCTGGATCTTTATAATAAGAGTCAATGGTTCTTATTTTATGGTCAATTCCAAGCTTCTTAGCTTCATCCATTAAGTCTTCAAAAGAAGAAAGTGTTGTTGTTGAGGAGTAGTGGGGGTACAAAGGGATGGCATAGATTTCATCACTATTTTGTAAACGTTCTAAAACTTCTTTGCTAAATGGTGGTGTATAACGCATAGCATAGTCTACTTTTGCATCAATCTTACTCTCTAAAGCTTTAACAAGCTTTTCAGTATAACCAAGAATAGGTGACTTACCTCCTAAATGAGCATAGTTACTTTTTGCTTCTTTAAGACGTGTTGTTGTAATGAACCATGCTATCATCTTACGTATAGGGCTTGGGGCAGCAATAATATTTTTGTCATTAAACATATTGGTCAAAAATGTTTTAACCTCATCTAGGTTATTGGGTCCACCCATATTAAGCAATATAACACTTTTTTGCATCTTAGTTTCCTTAGTTTTATTTTTATGATGAATTGTATAAATAAAGGATGCTTTTTCGTAGGGCTAAAATGTCAGTTAAAAAGTTTTACTTTGCGTTATCTTCATAGTCATCATAAATAGTAAAAATAGGTGAGTAACCCATTGCTATTAATTTTCTATCCATTTGTTTAGGATCGAACCCATCTCTTTTAACTGCATTGATTAATTTTGTAATTTGACCTATGCTTAGCCCTGTAAGTTCCAGTTCAAACTTGATTTCTTCTATATCCATTTCCATAAGTAGTCCTTAATTTTTTGTTTTATTCTATAGTAGATGAGTGTTTTTTAGTAGCCAATTAATGTTAATTAAGAGGGTTTTTTCTAATTATTTGACTTCAATCATCACTTCATTTCTACGTAAAAACCATAATGAAAAAGGAGAGTTATAGCGTGCAAACTTTGCTTCTCCTATGGTCTCAATATTTTTCTTATCTAATGCTTTAAGTAATAGCATTTTATTTTCTTGGTATCGCTCTTGACTTCATGTGCCTGAATACTGACGTACAGCCATAGTTTTCTCTGTTATCTCTTTAATGCTAATACGTTGGTCAAGTGGAACAGGAAGTGTTTCGAGTGTAAAATGTTGAGGCATTACGAAACTAAAAGTACTACTTTTCGTATTGTTTTTATCTACCTCTTCTATTACTGGTGCTGTCATGGCTATTTTTTGCCCCTCTTGCTTTGTATCTTCTTGCAGTACAGGGGTGGTCATCTTTATTTCACTACGTTGCTGATTCTCACCAGAGATGTAGTTAAAAAGAATTTTAAAGGCTTTCTTACCCATCTCATCAGGTTCACCTGTTACTTTGGTCTGTGCGACGAGATAAGTGCTGTAGTTTCTAATTTCAAATTCATCATTTTTTTCAATAACTTC
>CACVAR010000238.1 GCA_902727905.1 uncultured Sulfurovum sp.
GTGCTAACTTAGATAAAGAGACACCAGCAGTATATGAAGTTGTTTCAGATTATATTCGTAAGAAAAAAGTCATTGACATTCCATTAGAGTCAAATGTTAAAGTACTTGACTTTGATTGTGGTTGTCCAACAAAAGGGGCTAAATGTTCATAAACATTTAGTAACGTTTATGATGCCAAATTTTATTTGGCATTGTAAAAATTATTAATAGTAGGAAATAGTAAAAATGAAACTCATCTTAATCTTTAGCTTTCTATTTGGTTCAGTATTTATGATAAAAGAACAAGCTTTTCTCTCTTCAGATAAAATGATGTATGAACAAGCATTGGAACTTTCAAAAGTAAATAACAAACTCATCATGCTTAAACTAACAGCAGACAATTGCAAATATTGTGTAAAGATGGACAATGAAGTTTTTACAGACAATGAAGTCAATGCCTTTGTGTCTGAGAACTTTATTCCAGTGACTATTAATGTTGATAAAGAAGAGATACCTTTAGAAATTAATCAGACGATTACCCCTACTTTTGTTTTTATAAATCAAGAAGGGAAGGTAGTCTCTAAATTACCGGGTTCATGGAATAAAAAAGACTTTATGGATTTATTAAGGAATAGAATATGAAAAAATTATTAGTTTTATGTGTCATGATATTTACCTTTCTTGTGGCAGAGACAGAATTGTCTGAGCCAAAACCCTCTATGGTAAACCCCAGAAAATTTGTTTTTCCTATTACCAGTGCTGATGAAGAAGAGATTTCTCATGTCTTATCATCGGTAAGTAATGTGGTTAAATTTTATGGTGTTGATAAGTGTGAGGTAGTTATTGTTGCTTACTCTAAAGGGATTAAATCAGTATTAAAAGAGTCAGATTTTTTTGATAAAGAGATTCAAAAGAGACTTAAATCATTAATGATGTATGATACCGTCGAATTTATTGCATGTAATAATACAATGAAGACCTATGAGATTACAGAGAAAGATTTACTCAAAGATGTAGATGTCGTAACTGCTGGGATTGTTGAGATTATTGAACGACAACTTGGTGGCTATGTTTATGTAAGACCATAATATTTTAATTATAACGAAGGAAAAAAAATGAAACTAATCATTAAAAATATGTTAGTAGTATCTTTACTATTAACTGCTGTGATGGCTAAAGAGTCTGTTAAAGTAGAGACAACACAAGATATTCAAGTATATACTGCTGAGAATAAAGATGGGAAAATTACACCTAAAACAATTCAAACTGCATTTGAAAAAGCTGGTTTTCATATTACGGCGAACAGAGATATGAACACACCATTCAAGAAACAGTTTAAAGAGAGTAGTTTTGATGTTTACAATCTTTTTACATTTTATAAAAAAGATGCTGTTCTTGAATTGGCTAAAAAGTATGAAAATGTTGGTCTTTTTGCACCAATGAGTATGTCTATTTACACTAAAAAAGGTGAAAAGAGTATTTCTGTCTCTTCACTTTCAGCTGAAGCTATGGCAAAGATTATGAAAATACCAGCTGATGACAAAGTTTTACTTGACTTAAGAGCATTGGTTGTTAAAGCTTTAGAAGAAGCATTACCTAATGCTAAGTTAGAAAAGTTACCTTATCAGATAGCTAAAGCACCAGGTGAATTGGTAACGACTTTTTCTATGGAGATGGAAGATCCAGAAGACTGGGAAGATGAACTTGATGAAGCAAAAATGGAATTTGAAGGTGAGTTAGCTACTTATGGTTTTATTGTGGCTGGACATAACAATCTTGGTGAAGAATTTAAAGAAGCTAAGTATGAAGGTTATGATTTCTATGAAGTTTATTCAATTTGTAAATTACCAGTTATTTTCAATATTGCTAAAACGCGTCCAGAAGCAGGAGCATTTGCACCCTGTTCACTTTACCTTGAAAAGAAAAAAAGTGACAAAGCCTTAACAATTGCTTTTCCATCAGTTTATAACTGGGTTTCTTCCCTTGCTATTACAGACAAAAATGATCTAAAAGTACTTGAAGATGCACAGAAAACTATGAGTGACATCTTAACTTCCCTTACTGAGTAGTTCTTCATGAGTATACATTTGTATACTCATTCTCCATAAGCTTATATTATCTTTAATAAGTTTAAATAGTTTTAAATAAAAAATATTTAGATATTTTTTCAATTAAATTTTGATAAATTTAAGACTTCATTTCTTAATAAATAAAATTGTATCAATTTTTTTCACTTTTTTTTAAAAAAGTTTGATAAATCGTAACATTAAGTAGCATTTATTAGATACTGTTTTTATCTAATTGTTTAAATGAGACTATATTTGTCCAGTTTGTTTAGCATAGTAACAGTTTAACTTTAATTAATTTTATTAAGTAATAAAATTAATAAAAATTATAATGTTCTATTATACTAGAGGAAACAACAAAGGATATTTCAATGACACATAAAAAAACGAATCGATTGTCATGGTGGATGGGTGGTATATTAATGTCGCTACTTTTACTCTTAACAATTTCAACATTTGGCGCTGATAGACCTATTGGAGCTTCAACCTTTGCACCTTATATAGCTGGTACTATATTTAACCTTGACCATGAACATTATGGCTACTTAAAGCTAATTAATAATTCTGGTGCATGGATTGGTATTATGTTAATTGGAGTGCTATTTGGTGGGTTTATTACTTCTGTATTTATTACTAAAACCTTTAGGTTTTCACTAATTCCTAGTGGATGGAAAAAATATAAAAATACCTCAATACTTTCAAGATTAACTTGGAGTTTTTTTGCTGGGTTTGTTATGATTATTGGCGCTAGGTTAGCAGGAGGGTGTACTTCGGGACATTTTCTTTCTGGGATGAGTCAGTTAGCTATGTCAGCTATGGTTTTTGGGGGTGTGGTTATGGTTACATTATTAATCACCGGTAGATATTTTTATAATACAAAGGGTACATAATGAATGAGATAGTGTTCAGAACAGATGGTGAGGGGTTTTTAAGTCGGTTCTTTCAAATGGTTCAAGTAGTAATTGATCAAGATCATGGTTCAGTTGCATTGGTTTTTCTTATTGGTGTAATATTTGGAGGGATAGTACAATATTCTAGGGTTGATAAATTTGAAAAAATTGCAGGTTTTGCAATGCTAAAAGATACGATTGTACCTAAGATGCTTTTTTTAGCTGTCGGTATTGGTAGTATTGGTATTTATTTTATGGTAGAGAATGGGGCTGCCAATCTTCATATTAAGTCTCTTTATTTACCAGGTTTAATTCTTGGTGGGATACTTTTTGGTGCTTCTATGGCAATTTTAGGGAAATGTCCAGGTACAGGACCTGTATCTATCGCTGAGGGACGTATAGATGTTTTAATTGCAGCCATCGGTGGTATTTTTGGTGGTTTAGTATTTACCGTGTTTTATGATGATATTTTTAAATATTTACAAGGGGAAAGTTTTGGTAAAACCATTTTACCAAACTTATTTGAGGGTCATGAACAAACGTCTGTATTAGTCTTCGGTGTTGTTGTAATACTTATTGCTATATTTATTCCAAAGCTTGAAATGGAAGATGAATTGGAAGATCACGACGCACTACGTTAATCTTTACATAGAACTTGAATGACTTATATTCAAGTTCTATGATTTACTTTTTACAATTCTTCTTCCCCATAAAAATCGTTTTTTATAAAAAGGTTTCTTCTTAAAGTTAGTAATAATCACTTTTTTCTTAGCTGAACTTGCATGAATAAAGTTTCCATTTTTCAAATAAATTCCTACATGGTTCACTTTTCCTGTATACTTTTTCTCAGTATCAAAAAACACCATGTCTCCACGTTTTAACTCTTTATATTCAACGCGCGTACCCACTTTAGATTGGTCTCTTGAAACCCTAGGAATTTTGATTCCTGTGGTACACAGAAAAACATCTCTAGTAAAGCCTGAACAGTCAAAATTATTTGGTCCCGTAGCACCCCAAACATATTTTTGTCCAAGTTTTTCTTTGGCATATTTTTCTACTTTTTGACGAATAGAAACTTTAGGAATGAGAGGTTTGACTTTAACATCAACTAGTTTTTTTACTTCATTTTTCTTTTCAAGTTTTTTTTGGGAATCTTTTTTTTGGGAATCTTGTTCTACTTTTTGACTAATCAAAACTTTAGGAGTGACAGGTTTAGTTTCAAGTTTACTTTTAGTTTCAATAGGAATATTAGCATCAACTATTTTTTGCATTTCATTATTAAAGCTTTTAATCTCTTCATTAAGTTTTGCTATCATTTCCTTGTCCCAGAGTGTGTATTCAGAAGAGATAGGTAGCTCTTTTTCTCCATGAATAATTTCAACGATTGAGTCCTCAATGAGTGCTTCTAGTGAGGTATGATTGGTACTATTATTTTCAGAGACAAGATTTTTTTCATAAACGAGTTTGACATACATAAAAACTAAAAATTGAAGAAATAAAATAGCTAAAAGGATATTTCTAATTAAGTTCATAATCTTTCCTTCTTCCTGTTAATAAAAAACATAAATAAACTTTAATTAATAATACTACTATTCTGCTTTTAATTTATTTAAAACAAAATATTTACTAGATTTTGTTATAATTTCAAAAATATTTTTAAGGTCTAATAGATGAGAGCATTATTGAGCGTTAGTGATAAAAGTGGCATTGTAGAGTTTGCACAAGGTTTAGAGAAAATGGGTTGGGAGATTATCTCAACAGGTGGAAC
>CACVAR010000239.1 GCA_902727905.1 uncultured Sulfurovum sp.
TCTCTTCAACAGATATTAGAGAGCTTTATTTTTCAGATTTAGAATTTACTAATGCCTTGAACAGTAATGTTGCTATTTCATTGGAGAAGTTTAAAAAGACAAAAGCTTTTGAACAAGTGCAAAATGAATTTCACTTTGTTAAAAAGTATAAATCTGCTTGGGATGCTGCACCCTATACCCCAATGTTCATTACGGTAGATGCTGTTGTTGTCCAATCGGGGCATATATTACTCATAGAACGTAAGGCACAACCTGGAAAAGGACTCATGGCACTTCCTGGTGGTTTTTTAGATGCAAATGAAACACTAAAAACAGCCGTGATTCGTGAACTTAGAGAAGAGACACGCATAAAAGTACCTGCCCCTGTTTTGGCTGGGAGCATTACGAAACAACAAGTTTTTGATGACCCCTACCGTTCAGCAAGAGGTCGAACGGTGACGCATGCTTATCTGATAGAGTTAAAAGATGGAGAACTTCCAAAAGTAAAAGGTGGCGATGATGCAGCCAAAGCTTTTTGGGTTCCTTTTGCTGAGGTGAAGCCTGAGATGATGTTTGAAGATCATTTTCATATTATTGGGGCGATGGTTGGGTAGGGTGCGATTGCTATCGCACCAATATAAACATTGATAATACATAAATCGGTGCGATAGCAATCGCACCCTACGTTCCAAACCGAAAGACGGTAAAGAACAAACACACAACTCATAAGAAGGATTTTCTATGAAAAACATAATACTAAACACAGACAGCTACAAATCAAGTCACTATTTACAATACCCAGCAAAGAGCGAGTATGTTTCATCGTACATCGAAGCCCGAGGTGGAGATGTGGAAGCTTCACTTTTCTTTGGACTTCAAGCTTTTATAAAAGAGTACCTATTAACACCTTTTACGCAAAATGACATAGACGAAGCCAAAGCCATATTAACAGCACATGGTGTACCTTTTAATGAAGAGGGGTGGCAATACATTTTAGACGAATACAATGGTTACTTACCCCTTGAAATCTCAGCCGTTCCAGAAGGAATGGTCGTTCCTTTAAAGAGTCCATTGGTTCAAGTGGTCAACACCGATCCAAAAGTACCATGGTTAACTTCTTACATGGAAACAGCATTGCTGAGAGCCGTATGGTTTCCGACTACAGTGGCAACGGTTTCGTATGACATTAAGCAGATAATTAAAGGTTACTTAGAAGAGACCAGTGACAATGTAGAAGCTGAACTACCCTTTAAATTACACGACTTTGGAGCCAGAGGAACATCAAGTGAAGAGTCAGCAATGTTAGGTGGTATGGCACATTTAGTAAACTTTCAAGGAACAGATACCTTGTCAGGTATTTTGGGAGCTAGAAAATATTATGGTGCCGATATGGCAGGTTTTTCCATTCCTGCTTCGGAACACTCAACCATGACATCTTGGGAAAGAGAAGGCGAGAGTGATGCTTATGCCAATATGGTCGAACAGTTTGGAGAAAAAGGAAAACTCTTTGCTGTAGTTTCAGACTCGTATGACATTTACAATGCCGTTTCTAACATTTGGGGTAGAGAGTTAAAAGAGAAAGTAAAAGAGAGTGGAGCAACGTTAATTATTCGTCCTGATTCAGGAGAACCCAGAGAGATCGTTTTAGAGGTAATGAAACACGTTTATGAAGCTTTTGGAGGGTATAAAAATGCTAAAGGTTACATCGTTTTAGATGATTCAGTACGCATCATCCAAGGTGATGGAGTCGATACCGAAGCCATTCGAGATATATTGGAAATATTAAAGAATGAAGGCTTCTCAGCAGACAACATCGCCTTTGGAATGGGTGGAGGACTCTTACAAAAGCCTAATCGTGATACATTGAGATTTGCCATGAAAGCATCGGCCATCTGTGTGGATGCTGAGTGGAGAGATGTTTATAAAGACCCTATTACGGATGTTGGAAAGCGTTCTAAAAAGGGACGATTGGCTTTGACTAAGGAGTTTGAGACAGTTAGAATTGAAGAGCTTGGAGAGCGTGAGAATCTTTTAGAGGTTGTTTTTAGGAATGGGGAGTTGTTGAAAGAGGATTGTTTTGATGAGGTTCGGAATCTAGCATATTATACTAGATAGGTTCTTTTTCTAATTTATTACCTAGAACCCAACCTTTAATTTCTATCCCATTATCATCTGCATGTTGTATTTCGTACCATTTGATTTGTGTTTTACTATCGAATTTAGTGTTAATAACAAGAACTTTTTTTTCTGTTGATTGAAGAATATTTATTTGTGAAAATTTTGTTGTATTTGAATATACTTTAATATTAGGAATATTTTTTTTTAAATGATATTTACCATATTTACTTGTAATATAATCTCCGAATACCCAGCCATTAATTTGAATATTTTTTCCATTCTTATAAGATATTTCATACCAAATATATTTTTTATTATTTTTATGAACTTCTTTAGCCGTACGGAGTATACAAATATTCTCTTTAGGAGGGAATATTTTCTCTATTTCATTCATAGAACCTAAATCTTTAGCTTCAGTTCTAACACTTAAGTGTGATGTTATTCCTGTGAGTTTAAAATGGCAAGTATTTTTGTTCTTTGGATTATCCACAGTATTGGCATTTTGATGAAGGGTTGGTACTAAAATAGCTGAAAAGATTAAAATAAGTATAAATAGTAATATACCGACCCATATCTTTTTATATTTTATAATTAAAAATATCGCTAGACTGAAGACACCTGCTATTATTAGACCATTTTCTCTAAGTATTTCAATAATTACGGGTAATTGTTCGTTGGTAAACATTTAAAAGGTTTCCTATTATTAAACTTCTTTGTAATAGTATTCAAGTTTTAGTTAAAGTTATATTTTAAAAATTATTTTTTATAAAGGTAATGAAGTGATAAAAAGAGATAGTGAAAAGTTTCCTGATGATTTTTGACTTCAACTTAATGAGAAAGAGTATGAAAACTTGAGATCACAAATTTAACTCGTCCCTAAGCTCAAGCTTGGGGATGTATATTGGAAAGACAGTTATCAGCTAACAAAGCAGAGACCTTATGAGCAGTTTCATTATTAATAATGAAATCGGCAAGAAGCAATAGTGAGTGTTTCATCTTCATATTTGTAAACCAATCTATGCTCTTGTGTGATGCGTCTTGACCAGTAACTACTAAGATTTCCCCTTAACTTTTTAGGTTTTCCAATACCATCAAAAGGCTCTCGTAAACTCTCTTTGATAAGTTTGTCTATCTTTTTTGAAACAGTTTTGTCACTATTTTTAAAATAGAGATAATCCCCCACTCAGAAGGTTCAAATGCCAACATAGCGTTATCCTAAATCCTCTAAATCTTTGTGAATCAATTTATCTTTATGGTTTTCAATATTATTAATAGCTTTTAAGAGACGTGAAGCATTGGTAGGGTTTGAAAGTAGATAATCTGTTTCATCTTCATTTTGGGCTACTGAAATATTGATAGATTTCTCTTGAAACAGTTGTTTAATAGATTCTAAAAAGTTTATATCTAATTCATTGGCATTTAGTGTATAAGCTACTTGCATATAAAATTCCTTTTAGTTTAATTGATTTTATTATACCATATAAAAAATTTGTGTAGGAAAACAAAATGTGGTTAAAAAACCTAATTATTTGACCTTGCTTGGTGGTGTTTTTGGAAATGAAATAGAGTGGATAATTTCAGCTATTGAGAGGGCTGTAAGTTTATACCGTGATTTTGAGTTGGATGTGGTAGTCGTGAATTATGGGTCGATTTCGGATGAGGTTTTGGCGTTGGTAGAGAGTTCTGTTTGAAACCCAGAAAACAGATGAAGAAGTTATGGAGTTTATTCGTGAAGAATTTAAATAAAAGAGAAGAAAGATAAGTGACATAAAATGCAACTAAACTTACTAGTCTTAAGATGTAAAAACATAGAAACAAGTAAAAATTTCTATGAAAAACTGGGTTTAACTTTTGTACAAGAGCAACATGGAAAAGGTCTTATTCATTATTCTAGTTATGTAGGTGAGATGGTTATGGAACTTTACCCTTTAAAAGATGGATATAATGTTGAAAATAGTCGTTTGGGCTTTAACGTAGAGCTAGAAAACATTCATGCTTATTTAACTAATGTTGGTATAGAAATAGTTTCAGAGTATGAATTTGATAATAAGTGTACAGTCGTGGTCATAGACCCAGATGATAGAAAAGTGGAGTTAGTTAATGAGTAAAGTAGAAGAACAGTTTTTTGAACAATGGAATATTTATCAGAATATTATTAAGCATAACTATATGTGTCATAAAGAGATTATAAGTGCTTTAAAAGCAGAGATAGCTAATAAAGAAAAAATCTCTGTGCTTGATTTAGGTTGTGGAGATTCCTATGTTTTAAAAAATAGCATGAATGAAACGCAACAGATAGTGTATACAGGAATAGATAGTTCTAGTGCTGCTTTGGAGTTTTCTAAAAAGAATTTAGATATTTCACAAGTAAAATCTCAACACATTTGTGGAGACTTTCTAGAAGAACTTGAAAAACTAGAAGGTACTTATGACTTGATAATTGTTGGGTATTCTCTTCATCACCTCTCCTCTAAAGATAAAAAGCATTGTTTGAGTTTGATTTCTAAGGTACTCAATAAAGAAGGAAAGTTCTTTTTTTATGACATATATGCTAAAGAAAATGAGACTTCTGTTG
>CACVAR010000240.1 GCA_902727905.1 uncultured Sulfurovum sp.
ATGAGGTTCTTGTAGCATCATTAGAAAATGAGTTAAAACTTAAAAAACTTGAAAATTCTTACCTTGGACAAATAGGAAAAGCAACAGAACCAGTCTTTGCACCACTTGGATTTGACTGGAAGATGACCGTTGCCCTTGAAACAGGGTTAGCAGCTAAAGAAGTGGTTGTTTCGACATTGGGAGTTCTTTATGCCATTGGAGATGAGGTAGATGAAGAGAATTCTACACTTCAAGAGAAGTTAAGAGAAAATATTGGTTTTGCTTCTGCCATGGCGTTTATTGTATTTGTAATGATTTACTTACCATGTTTAGCAGCCTCTATGGTTTTTGCTAAAGAAGCTGGTGGGTATAAGTATTTGGTGTATCTATTTGTCTTTACTTCGGTAACAGCTTGGATTCTTTCGTTTATTACTTATAGGGTTTTGGTGTAGGGTTATTTTATGAGTCTAAAGATGTATTTTAAATCTTATGGCTTATATGATATAATCAAGTAAAAAGGACTTTTGATAATGCGAAAAATAACCCTAGAAATCAATAATTCAATTTATAACTATATTATGTTCTTTCTTGAAAATATTCCAAAAAATTTAGTCCATATCAAAAAAGAGCTTCCAGTAAAAACACTAAAATCTAGTGAATTTTCTAGCTCTTTTAATCCTAGAGATTTTTTTGGTGTAGCTAATAGTTCTAAAGTTGAAATAGATAGTTATTTACATGAAAATCAAAATGATTGGGATAGTTATCTTGATAAACGATAAGTTTTTATTTGACACAAATATTATTATCTATTACTTCAATGGTATTACTATAGATAATAAAATAGATCAATTATTAAAAGAGAGTTTTAATATCTCAATTATTACTAAAATTGAATTTTTAAGTTGGCAAAAATTAAGAGAAGATAAAGCCTTAGAACAGAAAGCATTGGCATTTATTTCTCATGCAAATGTTTATGAGTTGACTGATGAAATTGCTAATAAGGTGATTGATATTCGACAAAAGTATAAAGTTAAAACACCTGATGCTATTATTGGAGCTACTGCTTTAGTGTATGGTTTTGACATGGTTACTAATAATGTGGATGATTTTAAAAATCTTGATTTAGAGATTGTTAGTGTTGATCTAAAATAATTAATGTTAACTAATAATTTTATATCAAGAAAATTCAAAAATGAAAAAACAAATCAATGTATAGGTTTTAATGAAGTTATAGAAAACAGCAATATTTCTATAGTTTTAGGAGAACCTGCATCAGGTAAGACTTATCAATTTGAAACATATAAAAAACAAAATCCCAATAGCATTTTTGTTGAATTAATGTTTATTGATGAAGAAGATGATATTGAAGAAAGTATTGAAATTGTACTTCTAGATTCTATTGATGAAGCACTTTCAAAAAATGATAGTGATAAAGCTTTAGTTAGGAAGTTGACTAAATATATAAAAAAATGTAAGAAGATAAATCCAAATGTTAAGTTTGTTATCTCTTGTCGATATGTAGAATGGAAAGAGATATTTCAAGATAAACTAGAAGAGATTGATAAAGATTTAAAAGTTTATTCTATAGAAGAATTAAACAACGAAGATATAGAGTTATTACTCATGAAAAATTATATCAATAAAGATGAATTTTGGAACTTTATTGAAAAAAATTATCTTGAACAGTTATTGAAAAATATACTTATGACGTTACATATTATTAACAATTTGACTACTTATAAAGACAAGCAGTTAAAATATTTTGAAATATATGAAAAAATTATTGAAGAACATCTATTAGCAGAAACAGATAATGAACGAAAGAATCAGCTTAAAGAGATTTCATTATATGATATGGTGAAAATCTCTTCTGTTGTTGCCATATATATGACTCTAAGCAGAACTAGAACAGTATCTATTGAAAATATAAATAGATTTGCTAGTGAACTTTATATATTAGATGGCATTGAAATTACAGGAAAAAAATTAGACATAATTTTTCATACAGCTCTATTTAGTGGAAAGAGACAAAATATTAGATTTTTTCATAAATCTGTTCAAGAGTATTTAACGGCTTATTTTATAAACTTGAAGAAGCTTGATATTGATACTATTCAAAAAATATTTGCTCATAGTATGGGGTTTTATGAGGAGTTTGAAGAGGTTATTATTTATTTGACAAATATTGAACTTAGATACTTTAAATATATTGTAGATTTTGATCCATTTATATTTAGACGACATCCTTACCTTTTAAGAGAGGAACAAAAAACTTTGTTTATTGCTATATTAATTACACTAGACAAAGATGAACAGAGAGGATGGAATAAGTGGGAATATATAGAAAATAGTTCTTTAGTTAAATTACCTTTGATTCAAAAGAGTATGATTGAAGTTTTAACAAAGTTTATTCAACTAGATAATATTAGTTATGTTTTGAATGTTTATTTAATTAGTTTACTTGAATATAATTACTCTAAGGAGTTAGAAGATGTTATTTTTGAAATTTTTGAAAATATAGAAGATAAAAAACTTTGTTTTGAATACATTGGTTCTCATTATGTAAATAATGTAGGTTTCAATAAAAGATTATTAAATTATATTTTTGAAAAAGATATGATTTATATGGATAGTGGCGAATTACAAAATTATATATTTTTTAATTTATATAATAAAATAGATTTTAAGAAGTTATTACCTATATTAGCAAATAACATAGGTGTTAATTCTATCTTGTATTATCCTAATATACTTCAAAGATTATCAAATACTCATTTATATGAGTTATTTGAATTTCTCATGAATGAAAAAGATATAAAATTAAATGATGAACAATTAGTATATTTTCTATTGAATATATTTCATAATTATAAATATTTTTCAAAAAAAATAAGTTTAGAAAGTATTGATAAATTCATAACTGATACATCTATTGAACTCTTTTCTTTTATTTATCATCAAGGTGCTTTAAAGTCTTACAATAATATAAATATTAAAAATTTATTTATAAATAGAAAAGAAATGAATTTGAATTCTCCTAGTGTAAAATTTGTTTTCTTTATAGAAAATCTTATAAAAAATGATAAAGACCCTATTGCAAATCTACCTAATAAGTTAGAAGAAAAAAACATAACATTACAAGATATAGAATTAAAAATTAAGCAATGGATTATTAATCCTGAATTAGATGTCTTAGATGATTTTTATATTATAATGAGAGATAAAATAAAAACTATAGACTTAACAAATTTAGACGATTTTATTAAAAGATTAAAAATATTATATACAGAAAAATATTTGACATTAAAATATGAAATAAAAAAAGCTATACTATATTTTATAGCTTTAGATAAAGAGAGTTATCAATATTTAAAAGCCTTTTGGATAAAAAATATAGAAAAAAATCATTATTATTTACGATATATGATTCAATCAAATACCAATGAATCTATTAATGATTTCAAGAGTTATGTTTTTCAAAAAAATATTAAAATTTCTTTTTATAAAGAAGATAAAAATCTTGATATTATTAATATAGATACAAAACAAAGAAATCATATTAAATACCTATTATCAAATATGGGATATATAAAAATAAAAAAAAGACAATATAATTTCGTAGCAAAAATAGATAATATAAGTAAAGAAAATTTAAATTTTTTAATTATTAACTATTATGAATGTTTCAAGAAATATCAACTACCAATAATAGGGTATAGGTTAGATGAATATGCTGTGATGAGTAATTCTATTCATGAATTATGGAATTATCTTGAAAACACAACTAAACATCTAAAACTACTAGAAGAATTAGCTACTTATGAAGTAAAAAGATTATCAATACAAGCAAAATATATTTTGGAAAAAGTATATAATTTACAATTAAAAAATAGAGAATTTGATAGTAACTATTATAAAAATATCTTAGATGACTACAAGAACAATCAAAATAGATTTTTCAACTATGAAAAACTAAAAGATGATTTAATAGAAATTTCCCTAATCGAAACAAAAAACAGAAATGCAATATTTAAAGAAAGTGAAGATGAAACAAATGATAGATTTAGAAATGCTCTTCACTATAAAAACTACAATGTATTTGACCAACCAAGAGGTGGAGAAAGTAGTTCTGGAATTAATGCAGGGAAAAGAGACTTAGTTGTTTTTAATAGTAAAGGAATAGATGAGAGTGTTATCGAAGCCTTCATTTTAACATCATTAGACTCTACTATAATTAATAAGCATTATGAAAAATTAGTTAAACGATATGATACTGTTGGTAATAGAGTTAATTTTATATTGGTTTATTCTAAAACTAAAAACTTTGATGATTTATGGAAAAAGTATGTTAAATATGATGGCTTTGATAAGTTTATAGATACAAAAGATAAGTATAGTCAAAAAGATAATGTACGAGTAGGGATTAGTGAATATGAAAAGATGGAGGTTTATCATCTATTTATTAACTTCTATTCTTATGGGGAAGCTTAATGTATTTTTGGAAAATTAAAGATTTAAAAAAAGAGATACAAGATGGTAACGTTGTATCTACTGATAATGTTTTGTACTTAAGCCTCTTTTCACTACTTTATTTTACCTTATTAATTCAATCACTCATTCAGATTCATAATCTCTGGAACATGGAAATGGTTATTGTTCAGTTGCTTATTTCTATTTTGGGTGTAGT
>CACVAR010000241.1 GCA_902727905.1 uncultured Sulfurovum sp.
GGTCTTTGTAAGCACTTTTACTATTACTCTCCATGACCATTCTAAAATACTCTAAAACTTGTTCACTCTGTGCTATTCGGATACTATTATCATAACCTGGAAAACGTTCAGGGTTTTTGTCTGAAAGAGAGAAAACATCATCTTCAAGTAACCAGCGTCCTACAAAGTCTGCCAGTTTCTCTTTTCCAGTTTCAAGTGTTGAGAGTCTAACAGCCTGTACAACTCTAGTATTTTCGTCCAGTAACTTACCATTCTCAGCCAAGCCTAATAATATATCATCAGGTGTCGTTCCGGCTACTGTATAAGCAATGGCTGTTGCTATTTCATAATTGCTTAACTGATAAATACCTGTTGTATTCGTTTCCGTTCCCATTTCAGAACGATAGAGGAAATTTGGACTCACTAACATGTCTCCAACTATTTTACCAATACTTCCAAGTGCTTCATACTGTGTAATCTCACTTTGAACAAGAGGTCTTCTAAAAATCTTTGTTCCAAAAGTTGAGAGGAATATACTCTTATCAGCAACACAGAAGTCAAAGTTATTAATGATACAGGATGTTCCTTCTTGACCTTTCAGACTGTCTACATACGATTCAAGACTCTCTGCTTTAGCAATAAATGCCTTTAATCTACTCTCACTAATTCTGTTTACATCTCGATCTGTATTAAAGCCTTCCACAACATTATCTTGTGGTAAGTCAGTAGATTCAAACCCTAATGTTCCTAAACGATCGGTATCATTTTGAATTTCAAATAAACTATATAAGGTATTCGTATACTCTTTGGTATTTAAAAGTCTATAACCACGCGATATATCTGAGGAAGCATCTATGACTTCTGTTGAGTTGTCCTCTCTAGCCCTAGGCTCTAACACATTTAAAACATATGTACCAATTAAATCTAAACACTCATCATCACAGTTTACATAATAACTTTCTGGCATAATTGATGCCTGTGTATATTCAGCAAAAGTATGATTGTTTGGATTCCATTGTGTTATGTCTGCTCTTGCTGTTCCATTTACACCATGACAAACTTTACAATTAGTATTATAATGCTCTTCACCATACTCTTCATCGGTCTTAATGGTTAGCTCAATCACTTCAGAGAATGCTTCACCCTTTTGATTTGTACTCTTTAAAACTAAAGTATACATTTCTCCAAGTATAAATGGATTTATTCCATCATTTGGAATTAACAAAGATGTCATAGTTAAATCACTTAATACCTCTATAACTTTACCATTAACTAAAACCTCTACACTTGTCGACTCAGGGTTAATATATGTCCATGAAAGTAAAATTTTATTACTATCTGAAATATATTTTGCATTAAATCCTCGAATGTTATCATTTGTTCCTGCTGGTACTTCTAATCCAACAGCTAAATATTTTGCCAAAGCTTCTATCTTGCTACTGTCATCTCCGATGGTATTTTCAAAAACATTTTTCATCCCAGTATGAGCATCTTTATGCAACCCTTTAGCATAGTTCGTCATGGTGTCAACTAAGTATTGTTCACTTTGCTTAGAAAGCATAATATTATCTTGCATCCCATCATCACCATGACAAGCTGTACAACTATTATTATAAAGTGTCTCTCCTAATGTTATGGTCTCCACATCATAACTAACAACCTCATTACCTTTCCATATCTGTGAAGAGAAATAGTTTGCCATTAACTCAATATCTTCATCACTATAACCATCCATAATTCTATGCATTGCAAAAGAGTAATGACTTTTAGTACTGTCACTTGTTCTATAACCTTCTAAAGTTTGAACCAAATAATCTTTATCTAATCCATCAATAATCGGAATACTACTATCAGAGTTTGTGTCTGTATGACAAGCCATACAATTTGCTACGAGTGAAATAGCAGCATTATCTGTACCTGTTTGAACAGTTACATTTACTGGTGTCACATTCACAAGTTCAGAAGGTGATGCTCCTGCAAGATTTGTAGCTTCCACTTTAAAAGTATAACTATTAGCAGTCTCAATCAAAATATTTTCATAACTCTGTACATCTGCTGCTACAGAACTAACAAGTTCCCATGCACCATCATTTACTTTTTTAGAAACAACAAATCCATCTTCATTATCACTATTATCTACCCATGTTAAATTGACTTTGCTATTATTTATTAACTCAGCATTTAAAGCACTTGGATTACTAGGCTTTTCAAGTCCTCCTATCTGACCATCACAAAGTTTACCATTAAGACGAATATCCGTAGGAACTTCATTTGTCCCAGAGTGTGTCAAGTTAAAGCCAAACCCTATTTTCTGACCATCATTTACATTACCATTGTAACTTTCATTAAGTACACTTACATATTTACCAGTTTGTGTCTCTACACCATTCCATAAGTTACCGTTGATACTCTGTCCTGAAGGGAATGAAAATGTCACTTCCCATGAAGAGAGATTACCTTGTAAGTTTGTTACCGAAACAGAAATCCCAGCACCCACACTCCATTGATTACCTATAGTATAAGTCGCCTTACAGAATCCATCTCCTGTACTAATCTCTTTCGTTACTAAAAGGGTAAAAGTTTTGCTTGTAGTTACTGAACCTTTTGTAATGGTTGCTGTTAAGGTAACTGTTGTATCACTCCCTGACCTTGTTACCACACCTTCATTTGAAATTACCTCTGTATTACTTGAAGACCATGTAAGATTTGTACTTAAACTACCTTCACTTATTAAAGTCAAGTTACTTTGGATATCTGTACTACTACTGTTTTGATTTTTTATTGTCTCAAAGGTTAAAAGTTCTTTTGCTTCAGCAACATTTTCTTCATCAGTGTTGATTACTTCATCAAGTTTTTTAACAGTTAGAAGAAATGTCTTAACCTCATTATGAATCCCCTTACTCAACAGAGCTGTTAATGTAATCTCTACATCACCTGTCTCAAAATCTGGACGATTTACAATCCCACTATTTGATAGAACGTTTACATCACTAGATGACCAAATAATACTGCTACCATGACTTCCTTGAGTCAATAAATTTAAATTGTTTAAAATATTATTTTCTACAGTGTTATTTCCTTTAATAACCTCAAATAATAAAGCCTCTTTATCTTTACTCAAATCTTCTAAATTTGTGTCAATCACTTCATCAAGCTTTTTAACTGTTAACACAAATGTTTTTGTAGCACTATAACTACCTTTGGTTAACGTTGCTATCAATGTGACACTCACATTACCTATTTCAAAACTTGGACGATTCACGATTCCACTATTTGATATAACACTTACATCACTTGAGGACCATGAAATACTACTACCGTTGTTACCCACAGTTAATAAATTTAGATTCGATAAAATATTGCTCTCTAAAGTATTGTTACTTTTAATCGTTTCAAATACTAAGGTTTCTTTATCTTTAGCCACATTCTCCTCATCACTATTTGGAGGTGTTACTTCAATGGTATTGGCACAGTAACCAAACTCAACAGATGAGTTCGCTTTAACAACTTCATTCCAAGAGATACCCTTCGCCTTTAAAACTAAATCTTCTCCTTGTGTATAGTTGGCATTCCACAAGTTATAAATCGTACCATTCACAGGCGTAGATATATTCCATTTTATATCTTTACTCTCGTTATTGGTAATTTTTAATGTTTCACAAAAAGCACCATCCCATGTAGAGATATTAATTTTTCTAAGTATCAACTTACTACTGTCTTCAGAAATAGTATTAGCAACAACTTTCTTTGCACAGTAACCAAATGATTTTGTTTGATTTGGATTTAGTTGACTGTTCCAAGAAAGCCCACTTGCTTTTACATTCTGATTATTATCTTGAGTATAGTTAGCACCCCAAAGATTATTAATAACCCCTTCAGACACAAATTCAACTTCCCATTGAATTGTTGATGAACTGGTGTTAGTAACTTCAACTCTTTCACAAAAGCCTTTTTCCCAATCTGACGTTCTTACTTGGTTAACGCTTACATTTGAGGCGTACACATTAACGAAAAGTGTAAGAAAAATCAGTTTTATTATTTTTTCTACCATCTCTTTTTCCTTTTTTATATTACACTCATTATAACGAAGAGATATGTCTAAAAAATGTCACTTTCTACTTTTTTATGTAAAAAATAGAGAAATATCTATAGTTAAATATAAAATTTTAAAATAAAAGTAAATGAGGATAAATAAAAGTGAATGAAGTTGAATTTAATATTAGATGAAGTAATTACTTCATCTAATTTAGTTATTTATATTTAACAATATCCCTAGGCTCTTTAGCCTCAAAAGCATACCCTAAAAGAGAAATAGCTTTGGCATGGAGTAAAATTCTTTTTGAACGCGTCACAGACCCATAACGCTCATCCCCTACAATAGGATGACCAATAAAAGAAAGATGCACACGAATTTGGTGGGTTCTTCCTGTTAAAATCTCTATCTCTACTTTTGATTTTTTACCTTGTATCTCTAAGGGTTTTACAATGGTAACAGCAGGTCGTCCACGTTCTTCATTGATTTCAGAAAAAGCTTTTCCACCTTGTTTATGGGTTGCTATGGGAGCATCTATTCTAATCTCTTCACAAAATACACCTTCAACCCATGCCACGTAACGCTTCTTAACTTTACGTTGTTTAAATGCTGCTATGGCATCTTTTAAAAACGCTTCAT
>CACVAR010000242.1 GCA_902727905.1 uncultured Sulfurovum sp.
TAGTCATCATTGTGAAGTTGTCCACTAAACTCAAAACCATACTTCATTTTGTTGGCTATCTCTTCTTGTACTTCATCTATTAGGTCGTCAGCTTCATCTTCAATTTGTGCTATAAGATTGTTTTGTTCTCTTTCACGTTTAAAGGTATGAATTTTGTACTCTTTCTCTTCTCCGTGTTCTTCAATAAATTTTTCAATGGTATCTTCCCAAACGATGGTAAGGTCATGTTCTATGGTTCTTTGTTCGTCTTCATCAGGTAGGGTATAGTTAAAAGCTACTGTGTCGGTATAGGTTATCACCTGAAATGGATTATTTTGGTTTGGCATGATTTTTTCTCCTTATATATTACTTATTCAAAGTTATATCAAAGATAGCTTTGGATTAGACATATTTTATTTTAATAGCTTTAGTAATTTTCATGCTAAGTATATTTTATACACGATGTGGTTAAAAAATTATTGGATCTTTTGCTGACAGAGACAATTTGTTTAAAATAGTTCGTCGTATTTTATAAATTTGGTCATTAATGAGGTAGTAAGCGTCTATAGATAAATTTAAAGAGATACTTAGCCATAAAAGAAGAAAAATCTCTTGACATGAAAGAAGTTTTTGCCTATAATTGCACTCCAATTTAAACATTAGCTTTAAATTAATTGTTCCGGATTAGCTCAGTGGTAGAGTAGATGACTGTTAATCATTTGGTCGTTGGTTCGAATCCAACATCCGGAGCCATAAAAAACATATTATAAATTGTCTTCAGCAGACGGTTCATGTGACTGGTTACATTTTTATAGCTTATAAAGTTGACACACTTTTATTCCGGATTAGCTCAGTGGTAGAGTAGATGACTGTTAATCATTTGGTCGTTGGTTCGAATCCAACATCCGGAGCCACTTTTTATAAAATTCCCACATTAAAACTTATTATTTCAGTCTATCAGTAGAGTAGGAATATTTATGGCAATATTATTCTTCATAACTATAGCTTTTTAATCACAGATGTGATACTATCCACCTAGTTAATGACAAAGGATAAAAAATGTCAAATGGAAAAGTTCTAGCCCTTTATATGACAATGCCTGCTGTGATGCGTTCTGGACATCGTATGCTTTGTGAAGATATCGAATGTGACCCAGATGGGATTATAGGTGATATGAATTATGACACTTCAAAGGATTATGTTATGCTACTTACCTGTGAGGTAAGCTATGATATTGCTGAGGAAGCTGATATCGTTATTGATAAAGGGGTTTTACTTGAGAGTGTTCATGTAGACGTAGACCTTTATGACTTAAAGGCAGGGGATGTCATTGAATTGGGTGAAACACTTGTAGAAGTAACTTCACATTGTGAAGCTTATGGTTATCTTAGAGCACTTGCACCAGAATTACCAGAGTTACTTGAAGGTAAAAGAGGTCTTTTTATACGTCCTTTAGATTATGGAACAATTGCTGTTGGAGATGAGGTAGTAGTACATAGAAAATAAGTAGGGTAAGAGGTTATTTAACATAATCCTCTTTATTTACATATGACCATAAGCTGGCATCATGCCACCACCTATATGATTGGCTGTGACTGCATCCATGGTCGATATGTGAGAATTTAGCCATTGAGGGATTACTTCTATAAAGTAAACTTTAAGTACTTGAATATCTCTACTCTTTTGCCAAGCCTCAAAAACTTCATTCATCTGAGCTAATACTCTGTCATGTTCACCTTTATGCATTGGAAAAGCATGAAATTCTGACTCTATCATTTCAACTTCTTCTGTTGTGAAGTGATCTATGGTATGTGCTATCCACTCTTTATATAGAGTATCTATGGTCTCTGGATCTTTGTTCTCTTTTTCAAAAGTGAGTATGGCTTCAAAAATAGTATTGATAATGTCAACATCTTCTTTGTGGGTGTCATTCATAAAGTTTTGTGAAACTTGAGGTATCTCTTCATGGGAAATAAGCATAGAAGCCCTTTGTTAAATAGTTGGGTTAATATTAACAAAGAACTTTGGATATTAAATTGATAAATATCAAGATGCTAATGGCGTCTATTATTTATTTTCTGCTGACTTTTGGTTTTAAAGAAAACTTCCCAATCTCTTCTAAAAAAGTAGTAGCATAAGCCCCTTTAGGTAGGTAGAACTCTATGGTTAATTCTTGGCTCTCTTCCTTATAGTTCAGCTTTAAATTCTCAGGAAAAATCCAAGCATAACGTCTGTCACCTTTGAGTGCATAAAGCTCATTGTCATCATAAGGTAGTTCAAGGTGTTTAGCATCTGCCATGGCTCTATGTACTTTTGAACCTACGAGTAGACCTGTTGGACTTGACTTATGAATCTGAAACTCATGTAAAGCTTTGTCAAAGTTATCTAAGTAGTAAGATTTACCAAAAGGGTAAGTTTGCATGTCATCACCAATGAAGAGTTTAAAAAACTGTTTTTGTTTGGCTAACACTTTAACCAATTCAAGAGGGTACTCTAAAATCTTAGCTGCATCTTCAGGTCTGTTTTTAGAGATAGTTCTTGAGATATTAATACGCTCACTTAGCCATTGATTATAGAGGTAAGACTGGTAAGCAGAGACCAAAAGCTTTTCTTTCGCCCCTTTTAGCTTTTTACCTGAATGGGCTATCTCTTTTCCTTGAATGTATGACTTTGCATCTTCTCCAAAACGTTGATAACCATAATAGTTTGGGATTCCATTCTCTATCATACTTTTAGTAACTTTTTCTATGGAGGCTTTTGCCTCTTTTGTTACATCATGTAGCACAATGGAGAAGTTATTTCCTTTGAGTTGACCAACCTTTATAGGAAACTTTGCATAGAATTTCTCTAAAATTTCTATCTTTTCAGTGGTTAAATTTTTGATAACATCTTTTTCATACTGCTTAGGAATAGAGATGTATTGAATGGTTGTTGCATTTTTGTCTTTTAACCCAGCATAACCTATGTCTCGATGTTCAAGTTGTGTTGCTTTTGCTATGACAGTGATTAGTTTAAAGGTACTCATATCTGACTTTTTAATTTTTAGAATCAGATTAGCACCTTTATTTGTAAATTTAAAAAGTGGAATCTCTTCTACAAAAAAGCGTTCGATGGTTTGAGCAAAGTTAAATTTGATGGGGTTATGGTTATAGGCATAGGTTTTATTCATGTGAAATTATAACATAATACCTACGCCAAGATGTCTACTCGAACTCTCCTGAAAAGTTCAGTTGATAAAGTGATGCATCGAAGGAAAAAATGTATTTACTAAAAGCTTCACTAGACAAATAAGCTCTGTAATTATCTACGAAAGTAATACCTTCAACTTGTCCTTGTAGAGGGCTAGTAAAGTTTAGTCGCTTTTTGTTACCGTTAAAAAAGTTATTAGCACGATAGTTGGTAAATGCCCAGACATTCACATTGAGTAAAGAAGAGTAAGTAGTTAGTAAAAGTATGTCAAGTTCTTGGTTAATACTTGCAGCTGTAACCATTCCTTGAATGTTAAAAGTTGAGATACGTTTCGCTGTATGTTTCCCAGCTTGGCTACTTAGTTCATAGAGGCTGGTTTGTTGATTTTGCCAGTTTTTTGAAAAAAGGTAGAGTTTTCCATTATGCGCAACCATTGCTTCACAGTCATGGTTATGTTGTTTGGGTCTGGAGTTAAAGTTTTTTTGATCATTATAGTTAAAGTAAATAATCTCTGCTCGAACACTTTTTTCTGTTCTTAGTGAGGCACGAGGTATTTTGTAAACTTTAAGGTCTTTACGGTTTCCAAGGTTGTTTCCAATATCACCAATATAAACGTAGTTATCATCATAAGCAATATCTTCCCAATCCTTATTTACGGCATTTTGAATGTTTAGCGTTTTAAGAATACGACCATTTCGTTCATCTACTTGGTAAAGTGCTGCTTTTCCTCCACTGTCATTAAATGTCCAGAGGCCATTGTCTAATTTAATAAGTCCAGAAGTCTCATTAATACTGTTAGGTAGTTTAAATCTTTTAGTGAAATAACTTTGTCCATTTTTAGGAGTTTGTCTAACAACAGGAGTAGGTTGAGTAGGAACTCTTTGTTGTCTAATTACTGGACTTGTTTGTGTAGGTATTGAGATGGGTCTTCCTAAACTGGGTCTTGTTGTTTGTGTTACAGTAGGTTGAGTAGGAACATCTGCTTTAGGTGGATGAGCAGGTGTTGTGGGCTTCACAGAACAGTTAAGAACGAAGAGAGGAAGAGAGAGGGTTAGTAAGAGATGTATTTTATTTTTCATACTGAAGAGTATAGCAAAAATACGCTACTTCCGTTATAATTTGTAAAAAATTAAAAAAGATATATGATGAAAAAAATATTACAAACTATTTTACTGTTATTGGCTGTTAATGAGCTACTCCTTGCCAACTGTTCAACAAACAAAGCAGTATGGAAAAATAAGCTGAATATGAGTAGTTCTATAGAACTATTTTTTATGGAAAACTATAAGTGTCAAAAGTATTTTTATCCACATTTAAATACAGCAGAAAAAATTTATTTTGATACCGTACTCTACCCCAATAATTTAAGAGAGACAGCTTATATTAATCGTTGGAAAGCAATGTTAGTAGATGACAAAGCATTTTTTAAAGAGTTTAGTTTTTTTAACAACTATTTTACCAA
>CACVAR010000243.1 GCA_902727905.1 uncultured Sulfurovum sp.
ACAATTTGAATAGAACCCATATAATTACTACTCTCTTGAAAAGAAATTTGTTTATTTTCAAGTTCATATGCATATTTTTTATCTATTGTAAAAGGTTGAGTATGATATTTACACTCTATAATATTCACAACATCATCTGCTCTTTCTAATAAAATATCAATTTGAGCACCAGAGCCTTCTAAATCTTCTCCTGTACTATGCCAATAGTAATTTCGACTAAGTACCCCTCTAATACCTAAAGCATTTTTAATCTCAGCGATATGGTGATGAGCGATACTCTCAAATGAAAAACCAGACCAAGACTTATAAGCTTGAGATTTATATAAAGATAAAAAATAATTCTTATCTCCTATAAAATCTATTTGTGATGTATTTTTAACCCATTTATTAAAAAAGTAAATAAAAGGGTCACTAAGTCCATACCTAACATCTCTTTTTACTTGTTTATATTTATATCTTTTTGTAATAATATTAGAAGCTTCTAACTCTTTAAGTGCTTTAGATAGAACAACTCCTTTGGATAAGCCTCTTTTTTTACTCAAATCAATTAATCTTTGTCCTCCCCATGATGAGGATAAGTAATCAACAATAAGTTCATGTGTCTGATGATTTTTAAATAAACTACGAAAAAGACGATTATATTCTGTTCTTAATAGTCCATTCTTTTCAAAAAATAACGCATGTACATTTTGTACAAAAGAGAGAGAAGGGTTAAGTAGCGTTAAATAATGTGCCACACCACCAAAAACCATATAGTAATCAACAATACTTTTATTACTCAATCCCTTATGACCCTCTTCAATTAAAAATTGTTTAGTCTCACTTAAAGAAAAAGATTCTAAATGAATTTGAGCAGTAATACGATTAGAAAGTGAACCATGGTCATCTATTATATGATTGATTATCCATGAAGTTGCCGAACCACAAACAACTAAAAATATATCATCTCTTTTTGAAGCAAAATCATTCCAAAAAAGAGATAAAGCACCTTTAAAACCATTGTCTCTCATCTCTGCTAACCATGGTAATTCATCAATAAAAATAGAAATCTTTTCATCTGTTTTAAAAGTAACTTTTTCAATCTCTTCTTGTAGACTATAAAATGCTCTACTCCATGATTTAAACGCTTGCCTTTTTGTACCAAAAGCTAAAGAGAGTTTATTGGCAAAATTTTCAAGATGATATTCTGTTTTAACATCGTATGCTCCTGTAACAGAAAAAGTTATACTCTCTTTTTTTGATAAAAAATGATTAATTAACTCTGTCTTACCAATTCGTCTTCTTCCATAAACAGCTATAAAAGATGATTTATCTTTGATATATTGACTCTCCAATATATTTAATTCTTCTTCTCTTCCAATAAAATACATAATATACCTTTTAATTAAGTTCTAATTGTATCATATATTTTAAATTAAGTATATTATTTAAAGACATTAGTTTCATTAAATACATAAAGTAAACAACTAAGATATAAATAAAACATACTTATTTCATTTTTACTATAAAAAAATAAATTATCTACCCATTAACCGAAAAGCTCAAAGGAATCCCAAATAAAATAGCCCAAAGCTCCATCGTCTCTTTTTGAATAGCTTTAATATTCGTACCCTTAGCCCAATAAAGATTCGATATCCCAAGTAACATCTTAGGCTCATAAAAAAATGTTTGAAGGTAAGGATAAACCAAAAGTTGTTCATAGCAAATAAAAACTCCTGCCTTTTCACCATTTATTTGAACAATCGGCTGTTTAAATAAAGTTGCTTCTGTACCATTATTGCTAAAAGGCTTCCACATCTCTCCTAAAACAGGAACTCTTTGTTTATAAAGAATTTTAGTCCTATTATGTTCTATCTCTAAAAGAGCATTAATATTGTTAGAACGTCTAGCATTATAAATGGTAGCTCCTGCGAAAACTGTTCTACTTTTGTCTAAATCTTGCCACAACATAGATTGAACAGAGCTATAGTCTCCCAAAGCATTTTCAGGCAAAAGGATATTAAGACTTTGACTCTTTTGAACTTTATAGAAAAAGGTTTTTAAAGTCTTATACTCTTTTGATTTATCAAAAGTCATTGGGAAATACTCAATGTCACTTTGTACACTTTCAATGGATAAATTCTTTGTCACCGTAGGAGGAAAATAGTAGATTATCAAAATTAGAATAATACTGATGGGAGGTATCGCATAATATCTTACATAAGTATATTTCCTCCACAATAGAGCCAATGCATAAATGACCATTATTTCTATAATAATCCCCATAAAGCCAAAATTAGGAAGCAGAACAGCAATGGTTGGTAAAGGGTTAACCCATGATATAAAACCAAATGCTGGAACTATCATAACGATTAAAAGAAATGGAAAGAGTAAAAGTCTTTTTTTAAAAGATCTACTCCAAATGAAAATCCACAGTAAACCTGAAATTGTCGCGACACTCATCCAAGCTAAAAAAGCATATCCCAAACTTTGATAATAGCTCTCTACCCCCAATAAAAATCCTCGACTCGCGATAAGATAATACGCCCATACAAATCCAAATAGGAGCCATCGTTTATCAACTATCATATAAATAAGAAAAAGAGATAAAGATAGTATGCTAAAACTAAGATTATGACCCCAAGAAACATATCCAACAAACATTCCAGCTAAAAGTGCGAAAAGAAAAGAACGTACAGATGAAAAATAACTCAAGCTAATTTTACTTCATCTTCATCTTTGAAAGTAGGAGAGGTAAATTGAGATACTGTTACTTTAGACCTATCTAAAAAAACTTGGTCTTTAAAAAAGAGTATCTGTTTCCCATAAATAGGTGCTTGACCTGCAATAAAAATAAGCATATCACCACCTTCTATCACTTGTCCATTAATATCTTTTTTAGCTCCTGGTAACCTCATGCATTCATCAGGTGTTAAAAGAGGACGTGATATCTCTTGTAAACTCTCTGTTACTTGTCCTAACATCACAGAGACTCTATTACCTGAGGTGGTGGTATAACTCTTCACCACCGTGGTTGTACCAGACATCTTAGATAAAAGTTCAGCTGTTTCAACTTTATTAGGAGCATAGGCAATTCGAATATGACAATTAGAGAGTATTGATTCATCTTTACCATAAGCCTCATAGAGTTGGGTAATATCTTGAATAATAATATAAGCTTTAATGCCATAACCACCCATAAAGGCTAAACTCTCTTGAAAAATACCTAACCTACCAAGACTGGTAAACTCATCTAACATTAAAAGCATTCGATGTTTATAGTTTTTTACAGACTTACCATTTTCAAATTCCAGCTCTTCAAGTAAGCGTCTAAGTAATAGATTCATAATGAGTCTAATCAAAGGCATAATTCTGTTTTTATCATTGGGCTTTAAAACCAAGTAAAGACTAACAGGCTGCTCTGCATTCATTAAATCATTAATTTTAAATTCACTCTTAGAAGTATTATTACAAATAATAGGGTCAACATATAAGTTCAGATAAGAAGAGCTAGAACCAACCACACCTGATAACTCTTCAGCTGCTTTGTTTAGCATCTCTCTACCAACAAGTGACACAAAATGATGTTTTGAGCTTAACATCTCCTCTAATAAGTCACGTATCTCATCCTTATTAAGCAATTCATAGACATCCGTAAGGTTAAGGTAGGGCTGATGTTCTTTATTAGCTTTATGTATCGTATGCAAGATTAATCCACTAATAAACGAGAAGCTCGACTTTTCCCAATAGTCTCTAAGTCCTTTACCTTCTGTATCGACTATCATCATCGCAATGTTTTGAAGATCACCAATTTCATAAGCACCATCAAGACGTATCTCTTCAAGAGGATTAAACTTAACACTCAAGCCATCAGCTGCTGTAGGGTCAAACTTTAAAACTCTGTTATTGGCATACTGTTCTCGCCAACCTGCTGTTAATGCCCAGTTCTCACCTTTAATATCCAATACAATTACCGATTCACCCTAATCCAAAAGTGTAGGAAGAACCAAACCAATACCTTTACCAGAACGTGTTGGTGCAAAAGCCAAAACATGCTCTGGACCATTATGCTTCAGATAGTGTAGTTTAGAACCGTTCTCATACCCTCCAATATAAACACCTTCTTTTCCACCAACTAAGCCTGTTTTCTTTATTTCTGCATCATTCATCCAATGAGCCGTACCATGGACATCATCATGCGTTTTACTTTTTCTAAGAGCTAACAAACGAATCAGTATAAAGACAATAAATACTGTAGCGATAATAAAAAACATTGTAATATTTAAACTTTTAAAGAAATAAGAATAATGAGCATAAAAATCTTGTTGCCAAATAATCCAACCAAAAGGGTTATAGAAATATTGATATAAAGAGTCACCTAAATTTTCATGATATCCAAAGTGTTGTGCTACGTATTGGGTGGCTAGAATATTAACTAAGAGGAATAAGGAGATTACGACAATAAAGCTAACAATGTAATTTCCCACTTGGTTAGACTTTCTAGTTCCATAGTTATGATTTGTCAATTTCCAACCTTCTTTTCAAGTTCAAAATTATAACAAAATTAAATAATAAAAAATACAAGTATGCTATTGGCTTATATTGACAATTTAACTATAATAAACTCTAAAGAGATATTAGCTACAA
>CACVAR010000244.1 GCA_902727905.1 uncultured Sulfurovum sp.
AGCCGCTCAAATAGTTTTCATAATCTTAACATTAAAAAATATTTTTGGTTAAATATATGTCAAATTGTCATATTAATTCTAATAAAAAGACCCTTCTGTAGGTGTGACCATGTCACACAATAAATTTTAAATAGCATAAGTATAAATCAAAAATATTCATTCATCCAAAGCGAAATTTAACGTGTGACATGGTCACACCTACAAAATTTGTCGCGACTCTGCGAGGCTTTTCAAAAAACAAAAGTAAGAATCCCAAAGGTAAAAAACACCCAAAAACTAAGGTAAAGTTCTGAGAATGCGAAAACCCATGTCAATGTTCCGATTAGATGGATTCCTATCGTTCCGATAAGCCGAACGAGTATTGATAGCATTAAGGACCCAAGAACCACCACGAATATTTTTAGATCTCTGTTCATTACTATACCAATCCTCACACCACTCCCAAACATTTCCATAGATGTCATGTACACCCCAAGGATTAGCTAATTTTTGCCCTACTTTATGAGTTGTTCCATTTGAGTTCTTATGATACCAAGCATACTTTGTTAATTCGTTTTCATCATTTCCAAAACTCCATTTCCACTCTGAAGGTTTACCAGCTTTAGCCACATACTCCCACTCATTTTCTGTAGGTAAACGATACCTCTTTCCTGTTTTTTCACTCAACCATTTAGCATAAGCTTTTGCATCATACCAACGCACACCCATAATGGGGCAATTATCTTCTAAACACATCTTTTTATAATAATCATCAGAACCTATATTAATATTATATTCACTACCTTTCCCTAACCATTCTGGCTCATTACAGCCACCTGCACTCACACAGGCTTTGTATTCACCTATCGTGACTTCGTATTTTCCTATTTCAAATTTGTTTTGTATGTTTATCATTTTGGGGATGAGAAAGTTATGGGTTGCTTGAGGTATGTTTTGTTGAATTAGTTGTGAAGATTGAGCAATAGGTTCTGCTTGAGAAGCATTACTAACTCTTACAATTTGATTATTACTATTACTCGGTACAAAAAAGTAAAACTCACCTTGATTTGTATCTAAATGACGAAGTTCAGGTTTTATTCTGTAGTTTCTTGCATAAGAGTCATTTTTAATTCTTACATACTCTTTGATGTGTAACTGTAGTTCAGCAATCGAAATAACCCCGTCTTTTATGTTTGATTTGTCTGCTTTCCCTGTTCTTAATGCATCTAAAATGGCTCTGGTAAAAATACCACCACCCAACTCTTGATGAGCATAAGTTATCTGTCTTCCAGAACCAGCAGACAAAATATGATGACTAGGATATGCCAACTGATTTAAAGTCAACTGTTTAGCATTACTATTGCCCTGTGGAACACTCCCTATTAATCCACTGTAACAACTGTCAACCAAATATAAAGTCTGCTTACAACGTGTTTGTATTCTGTTACTCCAGTCACGAATGCTAGACATTTTTATCATGGTATGGTATTTGTTTGATTGGCTATTATAAACAGGTAAATGACCATAGTAACTTCTACCTAACTGCTCATCTTCTCCATGCCCTGACCAATAAAAAAGAAAACGGTCATTACTATTTAACTTATTAGGGTAGTAGTACTCCATCAACTCACGCACACGTGAGATGCTAACTTTCTCTTCTGTTAAAATGCGAACATGGTCAAACCCACCCTCTTGACAGAGATATTTTGCCATGTCTATGGGGTCATCTTTCGTAGGTAATTTTTCAAAAGCTGAGTTATCTTGATAATTACTAATCCCAACTACCAAAGCATAACTCTTGTTATAGCCTTTTTTGTTAATGTCTATACCTATCTTTGAAAAGAAGCTTTTAACATTACTGTTATCATTACAATAGACCCTATCTTGACCTTCAGCCTCTAAAAATAGTGTCAAAAAAAGAAAAAAGAAAATAACTCTAAGCATTCTATTTCTTTTTGTTATCTAAAATTTTATCAACCAAGCCAATCAACGCTGTAATAAGTGATACAATCGCCGTAAAAAGTGAAATCCAAGCAATGGTTTCGCTACTATCACCCATTGGAGTTACTCCTTCAGGAACACGAAACTCAAAATAGACATATGCCATCACAGCTGACAACACCAACAAAAATAGAATTACAAAACCCTTTTTTAACATAGAACTCTCCCCAATAGTATAATTTTAAATCATTATAGATAAAATAGCTTTAAATTACTAATTAACTTAATTTCAATACTTGACATTTATCAATACAAAACATCAGTTAGCAATCTATAATAAACCAAAAAAGGCTTACCCATATGGCATTAGTTTACATAGAACAACTTGAAGACCTAGACGTTGAAGAGATGCAACAGACACATGAAGATGAAGTGAAACTATTAAATGAGATAGACAAACTTGCAACACAACATCAAATGGGACAGCCCACACTTGATGAGTTGGAAAGAAAACTGGAACTTTACATAACACATGTTAAAGAACACTTTGCTAATGAAGAACGACTAATGCTAAAGTATGATTTTCCTTCGTATGAAATGCATAAAATGGCACATGACATGTTTTTAGTAGATATGGAATATGCTATTAGTCAATGGAAAGGCTCTGGAAATTTGGAAAAAATCATTAACTTTATACGTAAGTCACCTGAGTGGATAGTAATGCACATTAACAGTGTGGATGCACCAACATCTAGGTATCTTACACAAAAAATAGCACTTGAAAAAAATAATACTATAAAATAATAAATAATATTTTGCCTCAAATTGAAGATAAATATTATTTTTATATATTTGTTTTTATTATCTATTTATATTTTTTTTAAAAGTTTTAAAAAAATTCACAATTATTCTTCTTAAAACTCGCTATTATATTTATAGCGATACTCGTTATCGTGAACAGGGCTACACAAAGGGCCAAAGGAAGAATTTCATAAATTTTCAAAGAAGTTGGTAAAACTTCTGCAAGACAAATAGCAAAGTGTTTTTTCAAGTTAAAGGATGAAATCTCATCTTTGCTATTTAAGGCTATTCCTCACAATATCTAACTTATTACGCTAAAATTACAGCATGAAATTAAAATCTATATTTTCCAACAGCTTCGGTATTCTCTTCTCTCGTGTAACAGGTCTAGGTCGTGATGTTGCCATGGCATCGGCTCTTGGAGCTTCCATATGGACAGACATCTTTTTTGTAGCATTTAAACTACCCAACCTTTTTAGACGAATCTTTGCTGAAGGTGCTTTTACTCAAGCCTTTATGCCTTCGTTCATTGCTTCAAAACAAAAAGGGGTATTTGCTACAGCTATTTTTTTACGTTTTATGCTCATACTGATTGCTTTTTCTCTTTTAGTCACTATATTCCCTGAAGTTCTTACAAAAATAATCACGCCTGACTGGTCAAGTGAACAAATAGCCCAAACAGCTCCTTTAACTGCCATTAACTTTTGGTATTTGGACTTGGTATTTATCGTTACCTTCTTAGCTACCCTACTTCAATACAAAGAACATTTTGCTACTTCTGCCATGTCCACAGCACTACTGAATATCTCTATGATAGCAGCACTACTTTTTTACATGAAAGAAGAGCCTGAGACCATTATTATTGCGTTATCTTTTGCTGTGCTTATTGGTGGGCTTTTACAAGTCATTGCCCACCTCATCGCCATAAAACATTTTAACTTACAACGTCTGCTCATAGGTGGTTGGAAATATAGAAACAAAGAAAGCAAACAAAAAGATTTAAAAAAAGAAAAAAAAGAATTTAACAATCTATTTTTTCCTTCAGTATGGGGAAACTCTATGCCTCAGATTTCTTCTTTTATAGACACCATACTGGCTTCATTTCTTATTTCAGGTTCTATCTCCTATCTATTTTATGCTAACCGTGTTTTTCAACTACCTCTTGCCATCATTGCCATTGCTGCTTCTATAGCACTTTTTCCTGCCATTTCAAAAGCCATAAAGCATGACAATGAAGCACTAGCCTACCAACACCTTAACCGTGTCTTTTGGATTCTTTTAGCCTTACTTGGCTTTGCTACATTAACTGGTATTATCTTAGCTGAACCAATTGTCTGGTTACTTTTTGAACGTGGGGCTTACACAGCAGAGATGACAGTGAGTACAGCTAATGTATTAGCCATGTATATGTTAGGACTGATTCCTTACGGTTTAGCCAAACTCTTTGCCCTCTTTCTTTATGCTAAAAAGGAACATACAAAAGCTGCGAAAATTGCTACTATAACACTGATAATTAATATTGCTATCTCCTTCACACTTATGAAGCTTATGGGTGCACCTGGTTTAGCGTTAGCTGGAAGTATTGGAGGGCTTATCTTTTTTATACTTACGCTTAGAGGTGTCGGGTTTCATGTCTTTACAGACATCATGGATTTGAAAAAATTGAGCTATCTGATTTTAGGATTAATTATTTCAGCTTTTATTTTACTATTTTTTAATGAATTGATTATGGAATGGATAAGATAAGTACAATGAAGTAGTTCTACTTATCAAATTTTTTAGCTAAAATATACTCTTAAAAATAATTTTAAAAGAAGATCAATATGATTCCATATGCCTACCAACAACCTCTAATTTTGCTCACATTGTTTATATTTTTAGTGCTTGTCTACTTTGTCAATA
>CACVAR010000245.1 GCA_902727905.1 uncultured Sulfurovum sp.
CGTTTGAGCCTTTAGAAGACAAGAGTTTAGACAAAAAATACATTTTAAGTATGTTTCCTTTTCCAAGTGGTCGTCTTCATATGGGACATGTGCGTAACTACTCTATTGGTGATGCGATGGCACGTTACTATCGTAAACAAAATTACAATGTATTGCACCCAATTGGTTGGGATGCTTTTGGTATGCCAGCTGAAAATGCTGCCATAAAACATGGTAGACATCCAAAAGATTGGACCTACTCAAACATTGACTATATGCGTAAAGAGCTTTCTACTTTAGGGCTTTCATTTTCAGAAACACGTGAGTTTGCAACTTGTGATGAGCTTTACACAAAGTGGGAACAAGAGTTCATTATTAAGATGTTTGAAGAGAAACTTCTTTACCGTGAGTCTACTACGGTTAACTGGTGTGAAGATTGTCATACAGTACTTGCGAATGAGCAAGTAGAAGAGGGTTGTTGTTGGCGTTGTGACAATGAAGTAGAACTGAAAGAGATGCCAGGCTATTACCTTGACATTCGAAAATATGCTGATGAATTACTTGATGATTTAAAACTACTTGAAAACAAATGGCCTTCACAAGTTTTGGCTATGCAGAGTAACTGGATTGGTAAGTCTCAAGGTTTAGAGTTTTCTTTTAAGCTTTCAGAGGCTTCACAAGCAAAGCTAGGCAATAAGTTTGAAGGTTTTGAAGTATTTACAACCAGACCAGACACGATTCAAGGGGTAACGTACACAGCCTTAGCCCCTGAACACCCAATTGTAAAAGAGTTAATCAAAAATGAGCTTTTAGACGCTGAAGTAATAGAAAAAATTACCATTATGTCCAACATGACAGAGGTAGAAAGAGCTAAAGCAGGTAAAGAGGGTTATGACCTTGGTATTACGGTTATTCATCCTTTAACAGGAGTAGAAGTACCGGTGTGGATTGCTAACTTTGTATTGGCTTCTTATGGTGGGGGTGCAGTTATGTCCGTACCTGCCCATGATGAACGTGACTTTGAGTTTGCCACACAGTATGACTTACCAATGAACTATGTTATTGAAGGTGGGGAAGAGGGTGCTGCTTACACAGGTGAGGGTCTGTTAATGAACTCTGGAGACCTTGATGGTTTAAAAAACACAGAGGCAAAAGCAGCCGTGATTAAACTTTTTGAAGAGAAGTCTTTAGGAAAAGGAACCACGAACTACAAATTAAGAAACTGGGGTGTTTCACGTCAACGTTACTGGGGTGCGCCAATTCCATTTGTGCATTGTGAGCATTGTGGTTTGGTTTCTGAAAAAGTTGAAAACTTACCGATAGCTCTTCCTGAAGATGTAGAAATTACAGGTGAGGGTAATCCACTGGAAAATCACCCAACATGGTCAACTTGTGCTTGTCCAAAATGTGGGAAAGAAGCAAAACGTGAAACAGATACGTTAGATACTTTTGTACAGTCGTCATGGTATCAGTTCCGTTACGCAACCGATCCTAAGAAATGGAATGAGTGTGGTATTGATAAAGATGATGTAAATTATTGGTTAGGGGTTGATCAATACATTGGTGGAATTGAACATGCAATTCTTCACTTACTTTATGCACGTTTCTTTACCAAAGCCTTAAGAGATGTTGGTTTTATTGATGACTTAAAAGAGCCATTTGACAACTTATTAACCCAAGGTATGGTACTGATGGATGGGGCAAAAATGTCTAAGTCCAAAGGAAACACGGTTGATCCTGATGCCCTTATAGAAAAGTATGGAGCAGATACAGCCAGACTCTTTACACTATTTGCTGCACCACCACAAAAAGAGCTGGAGTGGAATGACTCAGCTGTTGAGGGTGCGTTTAGGTTCATTAAAAAGCTTTATGACAGAAAGTCAAAAGTAACGGTTAATGAATTACCAAGCATTGAGCAGTCGTCATTAAGTAAAGAAGAGAAAGTCGCCAGAGCTAAAGTCTATGATGCTTTGAAAAAGTCTGTGGATGTGTATGAAAAGACTTTTGCATTTAATACCCTCATCGCAGCGTGTATGGAAGCATTGAACGCGTTAGACAAACAAGACAATGAACTGGTTTGGTCAGAGGGGCTTTACATCATTACCCATTTACTTGAACCAATCATTCCTCATGTATGTGCAGAGCTTTCTGAAGAACTTTTTGACTCTAAAAACTTAGCTGGTAAGATAGCAATTTTAGATGAGGTATTTGTTCAAGATACTTTGACGCTAGGGGTAGCCATAAACGGTAAACGAAGAGCCGAGATAGAAGTAGATGCTGGAGCAGATAAAGAAGATGTTATAGCCATGGCAAAAGAGTCTGTGGCTAAATGGCTGGAAGATAAAAATGTTGTTAAAGAGATTTTGGTTCCTAAGAAGATGGTGAATTTGGTGGTTAAGTAGTACAGCTATAGTCTGTTACACTATGTTAAAGATTGAGAACTAGGATAAATGATGAAACTAACAAAACTCTACATTCATAACTACAAAAGTTTTTATGATACTACTATTGAACTTGATAAAATGAATATTGTTGTTGGAGAGAACAATAGTGGTAAGAGTAATTTAATTGATGTTTTGGAGTTTGTTGATACGATTAAAAGTGACGATTTTACCGAAAGTGTTATTAATCGAGGTGGATTTGAAAAGATTTTAAACTATAACTATAGTGAAAAAAAAATAATTATAGAACTTGAAATGGAATGTGATTCTTTTAGAACTAGAAAACGCTTTACATTAAGTCAAGAGAAAGAAATATTAGTCATTTCCGAAATTACTTATCGAAAAAAAGAGAATAAATTTTTACCTATGTCAATTAATGCTACTCGTGGTAATTTTAAGTTAAAAAAAACTATTAGTAAGCATTATCTATGTCACAATAATTTATTGGTATTTGACTCTAGTGGAAATATGCTGGATGATAAAGATAAACTCTCTTTACATATTAGTGATTTCTTTCCTATAAGTACCTATGCATTTAATACCGAAACTATTAGAAATAATTCACATAAAGACTCTGTTAAGGAATTGTTGAAAAGTGGTATTAACCTAGGTAAAAACCTTTTTGAAATTAAACAAAACAACCCTCAAACTTTTGAACTTATCTCAAACTCTATGATTGGTATTGTTAATGAAATAGATGCTATAGATGTTCAAGAAACATTTGGAAGTTATCTCATCGGATTTCATGAACAAAATAAACAAATAGGTATAGATATGGTTTCGGATGGAACCATTAATTTATTAGCTACGATTACAGCATTAAATCAAGATGAAGATGAAACTTTACTTTTAGCATTTGATGAACCTGAACGTTATTTACATTTAAAAGCAATCAATTACTTATTAGAAAACTTTCGTGTGAGCGAAAAACAAATCCTCATTACTACCCACTCTACCGAGATTTTAAAATATGCTAATTTGGATGAAATAGTTTTTATTTATCGTGATTCGGATGGTGATACACAGTCTATGAGGGCAAGAGATATTCCTGATTTGGAAGGAAAAATGGAACGTTTAGGATATGAACGACCGTTAACACTGGATGAATTAATTGCTTCAAATATCATTGGAAACTTTGAATGAAACGAAAAAAAAATCATAAGTTAAAAAGTAAAGAAGATAGAACTTTACTTATTGTTGAAAACAGTGAGGCTGATTTTTTTAACCAATATTTCAAAAATTATTTAAAAGATAATCACAATATTTTAATTGATTGTGAAGCATCTGGTCGTGGTAATAAATGTGAAATTGCCAATGGCAATCGAATGACAAAACGTATTACAGAAGCTTTAGATAGAGAATACTATAAAGCAGTTTTTCGAATGATTGATTTGAAAACAAAATGTTTTACAAATGAAAATACGCATACCTGTTTGGTAGAATTAAAAAAAGAATATTTACCTAAATATCAAATTGAAAAAAAATTTAGTAAGCAATTTTATCTATTTGTAGTTTGTAATGAGATTGAGAGTTGGTTTTTAACAATTGATAAAGAGAGCAATAATGTTTATAAAAATCATAAAAAAGAGTTGATGGCGTTTTTAAAAGTTAAGAGTGAACCTCAAATTGTTCAAAAAATGATTAAAGAGTTAAGACATGGAACCTATGAACTAGACTTTTCAAAAAATAGTTCTTTTCAATATTTTATTGAGAAATTAAAAGAGTTTAAATAACTCTTAATAGAAAAAGAAAACACTTTGAGATGAATCTCTGGATTATCGGTATAGTGAACTATAAAAGTATTATTTCCATCTTTTATCTATTTAAATCTTTTTCAGAAGACGTTTATCTACTCTGGTGGCTAAATAATCCCAAGTAATAGTATGAAGGTACTCATAGTAAATACTAAATTAAGACTTATGCTGAAGAAGATACTTATGTGATATGGCTATCCACTTGACGTTATATAAACGTAAGTAGATAGGGTTTTCAAGTAGAGTGAGAAGGTGGCTATTGTGCTTAGGTATGGGTAGTTGTTGGTTCTTGATCCATTTCATAGATATAAATTACATCGATTCTTCTTAAAAATTATTTAACCTGCTATTATTCTTTTTCAGATAAGAAATAGGATAAAAATTAGAAATGAGTGCATTAAAATATTGGTTTAATCCCAAAGCATATATCAAAACATCAA
>CACVAR010000246.1 GCA_902727905.1 uncultured Sulfurovum sp.
TTGTGCATCATGAAAATGATAAGATTTATAAAAGACGTTTAAGAAAAATCATGTGGGAAGACATGGGTGTTATCCGTACTAAAAAAGGTCTTCTTGAAGCCAAGAATGAAATTTTTGACATGAAAAATCGAGATATTGGACGGCTTTTGGAGTTACGACTTAACACAGCTTCAGCCATTGTTGAAGCAGCATTAAAAAGAAAAGAGAGTTTAGGTACTCACTACATAGAGTAGTGGGTTTTTTCTAACAAACAAGCAATGGCGAAGATAGACCGAAAGTTAGTAGATTTTAGTTTAGAGGAAAGTACTCAAAAACTAAAGTTAAAGCTTTTAGATGCTTATAGTAAATTATTAACCCATCATAATGATTTAGAACATTACCGTAACATTAAACATCTACAAACCAATATGTATTTACAAACTAAAAGACTCTATGAAGCAGGAGAGGTAGATAAACTCTCTCTTTCAGACAGAGCCATAGAAATAGTAGAAATAGACAGAAGTATAGAACAGTTTAAAGCCAATATAAAAGAACAACTTGAAGTACTCTCTTTTTTTACAAAAGAACATTACTCTTTAAACACACAAGTGCTAGGCTTTTTCCCTCGTCCCAAAGCTCCAGCTTTAGGATGCCTATAAGCACACAAATAACAAGATAAAGCCAATAAAAAAGAGAGCATAACAGATGGGAATCAGCCGATATAAAATATACGAACCAACACATCCACATTTTTTGACTTGTACCATATTGCATTGGCTACCACTCTTTACCAATAAAGAGAGTGTGCAGATAGTCATTGACTCATTCAAGCATTTACAAGAAAATGATAATTTGAGCATTTTTGTTTATGTCATACTAGAAAACCATTTGTACTTGGTGGCAAGTAGTGATGCTATAGGTAAGAGTATGCAGAAGTTTAAATCGTATAATGCGTATAGACTTTTGGAACTACTCAAAGAATAAAATGCCAAAACTTTATTAACACAGTTGGCATTTCATAAAAAAGCTCACAAGACCCATACCACTTATCAGGTATGGGAAGAGGGGTTTCATCCTAAACTCATACAAACGGAGAAAATGATGATAGAGAAGATAAACTATATACACCACAACCCTGTAAAGCGAGGGTATATTGATGAGGCTGAACATTGGCGATACTCTAGTGCTAGGGATTACAAAGGTATCGATGGACTGTTGGAGGTAGAGAGATTATGGTGAAGTTAAACGACAATAGGCATCCCAAAGCTGGAGCTTTGGGACGAGGGAATACCTAAAAATTTTTAAAGTTTTTGGGTATTGGAAAGAACTAAAGGATAATAGATGGATATTAAGATGAGAAGCGTAGATAGAAAGTTTACAAATAAATTTGGATTAGAGCAACTTCTAAGTATATACTATTCAGAAGGTTCGGAAGATTATAGACCTTTTATGGCAGGAGATGATCCGAGTAAATCTCTGTATGATGGAGTCATCTTTGAAGATAAAGATTCAGATAGATGGATGTATAAAGTTAGAGGGAGTAGAACATATTTACTTTATTTTGAAGATAGGTTTATAGAGTTAAAAATGAATTATAGTGATGAAGGTAGTTTAAAAGAAGGTTTATCGATAACTAATTATTACTTCAAATCAATTAAGCCTCTTTTTCCTAAAGAAAAGTTGATGATTATAAAGAGGACTAAATATGATATTCCTCATATAAAAGATGGCAAAATACCTTATGATTTAGATTATTTAGAACATATTGACAGAGAAGAGATTAAACAATACTTTAAAAAGTTTATTTACAATCAGAGTATGGAAAATCTTGAAGCAACAAAAAAGAGAAGAAAATTACATGACGCTAAAATAGTTTTAAATTTTGATTGGTAAGGGGAAATAGATAGCATTATATACAGTAGAAGAGGCAATAGAAAGAGCAAAGATATTATCTGAATCTGATCAATCAATAGAAGTGAAGAAGCAAGGGTTGTTAGATATTATAGCTAATCTTGATAGTGTAGGAGATACTCCTTCAGGTAAAACAACGGTTTTATACTCGGGAAAAATTAATGGTGAAAGTATGGCAGACTTTGTAGTACTTAAGTCTGATAAAAATGTACGCCATATAGGAAAAACAGATGTAGGACGCTTTGTTATTGAGCTAAGCATAGAAGATTACGGAAACCAACAGATTCTTCAAGATATTTTTTTTCTCGTCCCAAAGCTCCAGCTTTGGGATGCCTATAAGCGTACAAGCAACAAGATAAAGCCAATAAAAAAGAGAGCATAACAGATGGGAATCAGCCGATATAAAATATACGAACCAACACATCCACATTTTTTGACTTGTACCATATTGCATTGGCTACCACTCTTTACCAATAAAGAGAGTGTGCAGATAGTCATTGACTCATTCAAGCATTTACAAGAAAATGATAATTTGAGCATTTTTGTTTATGTCATACTAGAAAACCATTTGTACTTGGTGGCAAGTAGTGATGCTATAGGTAAGAGTATGCAGAAGTTTAAATCGTATAATGCGTATAGACTTTTGGAACTACTCAAAGAATAAAATGCCAAAACTTTATTAACACAGTTGGCATTTCATAAAAAAGCTCACAAGACCCATACCACTTATCAGGTATGGGAAGAGGGGTTTCATCCTAAACTCATACAAACGGAGAAAATGATGATAGAGAAGATAAACTATATACACCACAACCCTGTAAAGCGAGGGTATATTGATGAGGCTGAACATTGGCGATACTCTAGTGCCAGGGATTACAAAGGTATCGATGGACTGTTGGAGGTAGAGAGATTATGGTGAAGTTAAATGACAATAGGCATCCCAAAGCTGGAGCTTTGGGACGAGGAAAGTATATTGTGGGAACGCTTTTGAACTATGTTTAGAAAATTTATATAGGAAGATAGAGAGATTATGATGAATTTGAATGGTAAAAATAATGTTTAGAGAACATGTAGGGTGGATAAAAGCAGAAGATGCACTCTTAGCATATGATAAAAATGATAACGGTCAAATAGACGGCATAGATGAAGTGTTTGGAAATAATTTGAATTATCATTATTTAGAGGTAGGATAATGAAAAATTTAATACTATTATTGATATTTCACAGTTTATTGGCAGCAGAAGAGAATAGAACATTATCCCTAAATATTTTCAATAAAGCTAAAGCATCAATAAAAAATGAAATTGTGACAGCAAAAATTTCTTTAAATGCTAGAACTATTTTTGGGAGTTATTTTCATGATTTAGAAGAAAATAAAGATAGAAAGTATATTTCAAAAATTATGGGAAAAGTAGAAGGACAAAAAGTCTTAGAGCTTTACTTTTCACCATTTGTATATGTAGGTCGACTTTACATTCATTTTAAATTTAAAGATTTTTCTCCTTCTACTAATAAAATTGATTATTTTGTTGTTGAGAATGAGAATAATATGGCTAAAAAATCTTTTAAAATTAAAAGAAAACTTGAAGTAAAAAATGAATTTATTAATAAAAAACAAATTAAGAGTAAATTATTAGAGATTGACTCAAAAGTTTGGACTTTAAGTAAAGTAGATGATATTATTAAAAACCTTTATGGGGAAAAGAGTTTAAAAACCTTGCAAGATAATTGTAATAATTATACTATTGAGAGAAATTGTACTACATATAATGGTATATGTACTCAATGTAAAAAAAAGACTGTTATACAATATATACGTACACCTGTTTTTATGAAATTTGATTCAAGTAAAGAGTTAGACTCTATCATTATTCTTTATACAGGTAAGAAGTATCCATTACAAGCTGTATATAAGATACCTCCTCAAAGTATTCCTTATATTGGAGTTACATATTCTTTTGAGAAGAGTGGAGAAATAATAATTATAGCACGTGGTAAAGATCAAAAAATTTATCAATCTAAGCCTTATTTTATTGAATTAAGTAATGCTCGTGATACGGAAAATAGGAGTATTAACATGCTCTTTAATATAAAATAAAAGGAACAAAAATGTCAACAATTAATTATACACCGAAACAATTTATCAATAAATACCAACAATTACCTAATAATTTAGCTCAATTGCTTTTAGATGCAGTAGCATATTGGGAAAAAGCTAATCCTAACCAAAAAATTATAATACCTACTACTGAAAGTTTAAAGATAAAGGGGACAGGCTACTTTAAAGAAAACAACAGCTATAATTCATAAAAAAGTAAAAGAGAACCAATGCCAAGAATAGCAAGAGGAGAGACAGTAGGAGGCATCTATCATATTATAAACCGAGGAAATATGAAAATGCAAGTGTTTGATGATGCAGAAGATTATGAATACTTTTTAGAACTCTTAGAAAAAGGAACAAAAAGAGAAAAAGTAGGAATACACGCTTATTGTCTTATGCCAAACCATTTTCACTTGCTCTTAGTTCCAAAAGAAGAAAAAAGTTTGGTCGTGCATCTCAAATTAGTTGATAAGAGTAGCAAGGTATAATGAGTTTATGAGACATAGACCAAGATGTAAAAAGTGTGGCAGTATTAATAGCGTAAAAAATGGGCATAATAGTTGTGGGAC
>CACVAR010000247.1 GCA_902727905.1 uncultured Sulfurovum sp.
ATTCTCTCTTTGATTATTGAAGAGATTTCATCTGCTTGTAATTTGTTTGCCACTGCAACTCCTTCCGTTTGTTACTTGTTTATAGTGATTTCGTAATGAAATCAATTAACTGTTCTTTAACTCTCTGTTTAGAGAAGTTTACCTCAATACCCAAATCATCAACTGATACTTTAATTCCTTCTAAATCAGAAATTTCTTGTGTCAATTTAATCGTTGCACCACCTGTATATGTAGATAATGACTCTTGTAATTCTTTAAGCTCTGCAGCTTTAAGTTTAGTACTAGATGTCACAATACCCTCATACTTGTTGGTTTCACTTTGAATAGTTTGTTTTAAAACTCTTGCGATATTTGGTAGTAAATCTAAACGACCATTCTCCCCAATAATTTTAATGAAGTTAACCAATTTATCATTTGCCTCTTCACCTAAACCTTCAAGAACTAAAGTTGTCTTTTGTTCATTTGAAACCAGTGGAGAAGTCAATGTTTCTGAAACCTGAGCATCAGAAAAAGCTTCTGATAATCCAAGAAGAACTTTAGAAAAATCTGCTCTATCTTTTTTTGATGTAGCTGACACTAAAGCATTTACATATCGTTTTGCTATTAACTCTTCCATTGTTATGCCACCTTACCTGATACAAGTGAAACTACTTTAGTTTCGTCAACTGTAATATCAGCATTATCAAAACCATCGTTTAATAATGCATCAATAGTTGCTTGTGTTGCTTTTTTAGAAGCCAATGCTTGTTTCTCTTCAGCTTGCTTTTCTAACAATCCAAGTGCTACAGTATTTTTCTCAGAAATATTTGCTGATAAAACTTTTGCTTCATTTCCAGCATCAGAGATAATCTCTTTTGCTTTCGTTTCTGCTTTAGCTAAATTTTCTTCTGCAACTAAACGTTCATTCTTAGAAGCTTGTAACTTCTCTTCAATCTCTTCTAGTTGCTTTGCAATACCTTCTGATCTTCCTACAAAATAGTCTTTAATTGGATTAGCAATTAAATAATAAAGAATACCAATAAATACAGAGAAGTTTAGAACTCTATAAAAAAAGTCAGAATTGGTCATAGTTATATCATCATGCCCAGCACCTGATGCCAATACCATTGAAGGTAATAACAAAGCAGTTGCTAATAGAGCTATATGTTTAAGTCTCATCATCCCTCCTATAGGCTACTTAGTTTAGTTTGTAAAGTTTCTTTAAAAGCTGGTAGTTCAGCAGCTAAAGCATTTTTCAATGTTTCCTGTTCAGCATCTAACTCTGCTAAAAAGGCTGCAGAACTTGCGTCAAGTTCTTTTACTTTACTTTCAATTTTACTCTCTGCTAAAGCTTTCGCTTCAGAAGTAGCTTTTTCTCTGATTGCGTTAGCTTCAGATTTTGCATCTGCTAAGAGTGCATTAGCTTTTACGTTCAAGTCAGAACTGTTATCTGCCATCTCTTCTGCATTTTTTAAATCATTTGCTATCGTTGCATCTCTGTCGTCCATGAACTTCAAAAGAGGCTGATACAGCATCGTATTTAATAAATACATTAGAGAGAAGAAAATAACGAGAACAAACAACATCAAACCGGGATTCAAGTCAAGCATTCAAACTCCTCCAAAAAATTTTGAGCGTATTATATCTTGGTTTATGTAATGATTTGATTAATATTAAGTTATATAGTGGGGATTTTACATGCTTACTATTTCAAAGCATATTGATGACTATTTTTGTAACATATTTAGAAACTTTTCAATTTCTTCATGGTTATTAAAATTTATCTCTAAAGCATTGTTTTTTACTTTATGTTTAAAAGGAAGTTTTTCCTTAATTTTCTGTTCATAATTATTGACAAAACTTGCTACCTTTTTCGGAGCAGGAACAACTTCTTCTTCATTCGCTTTCTTTTTCTTAGCTAAAAGCTCCGTTTCACGAACAGAAAGTTTTTGACCAATAATTGTGTCAACAAGAATTTTTTGTTCCTTCTCATCAAAACCAACCAAAATCTTAGCATGTCCCTGTGAAATAACATTTTCAATCAATTTGGTTTGAACATAAGTAGAAAGTGCTAAAAGTCTTAATGTATTTGTAATTTGAGAACGACTTTTATTAACAACAGTAGAAAGTTCATCATGTGTGATTTCATAAACTTTAATGAGTTCATCATATGATTCAGCCAGCTCCATGGCATTTAAGTTTTCTCTTTGAATATTTTCAATAAGTGCTAATTCTCGTAACTTAACATCATCAATATCAACATCTGCAACAACAGACTTAATGGTTTCTAAATTTGCAAGTTTATGTGCTCTAAGTCTACGTTCCCCAGCAACAAGTAAGTATCCATCATCTTTTTCAATAACAACAATAGGCTGAAGAAGTCCATGTCTAACGATAGAGTCACTAAGTTCTTGTAACGCTACCGTATCAAAAGCTTTTCTAGGCTGATAAGGATTAGGTGAAATTTCATCGACATCTAGTTCACGTATTACTTCACCATCATAACTTGGAGAACCCATTTCACTATCATAAGCTTGTCCAACTTCGTCTAGTATGGCACCCAGTCCTCTACCTAATGCCATACTATCTAGCCCTTTCTTTTGCTAATTTTTTATCATCATTGGTTATTTTTACTATACTTTTTGCCAAATCCACATAGGCAGCAGCACCTTTGGACTTTTTAGCATATTCTGTCACAGGTTTACCGTAACTTGGACTCTCTGCAATCTTAATATTTCTAGGTACGATTAAAACTTCTTTCTTTTTCGTTAAAAATAATTTATCTTCGAAATGGTGTGAAAGATCTTCAAGAACTTGTTTAGAAAGATTATTTTGACTCGAATACATTGTTGGTAAAAACCCTTTAATGGCTAACTTTGGATTAATAGACTTTTTCAATAAGTTAATCGTATTCAATAACTGTGCTAGTCCTTCAAGCGCAAAAAATTCACACTGAATAGGAATAATTACAGAGTCTGCTGCACCTAAAGAGTTAATGGTAATTGGTCCTAGGGCAGGAGGTGAATCTACTATGATGTAATGATAGTTTTCTTTAATAGGTTTAATGGCTTTTTTTAAAAGTAATTCACGATTCTTTTTGTTTGGATCATAAAACTCTTTTTCAACCCCAACCAATCCAATATTGGCTGGAACCATATCAAGATTTTTAAACTTGGATGGTAAAATTACATCAGACATTTTTTTAATACCAATAAGTACATGATAAATGTTGTACTCATAATCATTACGATTAAATCCTAAACTAGTAGTGGCATTGGTTTGTGGATCCGCATCAATTAAAAGAACTTTTTTTCCACTTTGTGCCAAGGCTGCAGCAAGGTTGACAGCTGTTGTTGTCTTCCCTACTCCACCCTTTTGATTTGCTATTGTAATTACTTCACTCATCTTATACTATATACTCTCTTATTTTCAATTATTAGTGATCCATCTTCTGACAGAATAGCGTTTTTAAGGGACTTTCGTACACCCTCAACATGTGTAAAATATTCTTTACTTCTTTCAAATTCTACCCTATACTCACTAAAAATTTGCTTCCAACTTGGGTACTCTTCTAAAGCACTTAGGTACTCTTCTAGTAAAAATATTGGTTCAACATTGAGATTTAGTGCTTTGAAGCTATTTGAATTTTTTTGTAAATTTATGCCCATTCCACAAAGAAGAATATTATCAATTTTTTTTGTTATGGTTCCACCAATTTTGTATGAATTTTGATACAAATCGTTAGGCCATTTTAACCAAACAGAATCATCATACTTCAAAATCATTTTTTTCATAATAAATGAAAAGTAGATGGAAGCTGAACTTAATGGTAAATCATTTGGTAAATCATCTAAATTCAAGGCAAAAGAAAAAAATAAATTCCCTTCTCCTCCTTCCCAAGAGTTATTACGACTTCCTATTCCAGCTGTTTGCTCTTTTGCCATAATGCAAATAGGCATGGTCAACGCTTTACTTTTTAATCCTTCTACCAAATAAGTTTGTGTAGATTCTAAACTATTAAAGTAAAGAACTTCCAACTTTCAACCCTCTCCCTACACAGTAAGCTTTTGCATTAACAGCTTTCTTAGAAGCAGGCTGTAGTGTACCTATCTCTAAAGAACCTTGATTACATCCAACAATAATAGATCCTTCTTTTATTTCTAAAATTTCACCCATGTTGTGGTCAGTCTCTCTATCAACTAAAATAACCTCTTTAACTTTCATACCACCTTCAAGAAAAATACCAGGCCATCCTTCAAAGGCTCGATATTTGTCATAGAAGTCCGTAGCTAATCTAAAATCTACTAATCCATCTGCTTTTTTAATCTTCTTACAATGGCTTGCCATAGCTCTGTTTTGCTCCATTGGCTCTATGGTCTCAAAACGATGAATAATATCTGTTGTTAAAGTACAAGCATCATCACTCAATTTATTCATTAATTCTGGTAACAACATTGTTTCAGGAATTTTAAAATACCTATACCCTAAAATGGGACCAGAATCTAAACCCTCTTCCATAAGCATTGCTGTAAT
>CACVAR010000248.1 GCA_902727905.1 uncultured Sulfurovum sp.
TCGACAATGGTTTTGTTAAAGAAGTAGGTGAAAGCATCGAGCGTGACAAACTGCTGGTACTTTTTTCACAAGAGTTAACGAAGATAGATGAGTATTATCGGAATATAAAGCTAGAACTACAAGCAAGATTTACCAATGAGTTTTATTTGGTTTCCATTCCTTCTTTTGTTTCTGATGAGTTAGAGTATTTTTCCTGCATCGCCAATGACTGTGGCATTAGTGGTGAGGTTAAACGCGTGAGTGATTGGCAAAAAGCCATTAAGAAGAAACTGGAAGAGAGTTCAGAGCCTCTACTTCTTTTTGTAAGAGACATAGAAAATGGTGATGAGGTTTTAGACAAGCAGTTTGCTACCATAGTACGAAACTTAAAAAATGAATATGCTCACTTTCATGCTCTGTTAATAGGACGTAAAGCCTTGGCTAAATTGGTTTATGGTGAAGGAGTTCTTTCTCCACTTAACAATGCCAAAGAGTTATTTTTCCCTGAAGTAAACACCAAGTTAGGAGCTGAGAAGATACACCAACAGTTTCAAACTTTGGGCAGACAAAGAACACAGATTTGTCAGCTTTTGGGCAAAAAGAACTTAGGTCGTTTCTCAACTTGGTCATTTAACGACACCATAAACCAGCTCTTTTGGAAAAACCTTTTGATTCGAGAAGGCAACAAGTTCGCATGGCGTGGAGAGCTAACAAAAGAGATAGCTAGAGAGGCTTTTGGGTGTGAGGAAGATGTGGTATAATAGATTTTATGAAAAGTTAAAGGAGATTAGATGCAAGTAACCATTGATATTCGAGAGAGTGCTTATGATAAAATCATATATTTTTTGAAACATTTAAAAGATGATGTGGTGATTTTGAGTCCTACTAAAGTAGAAGAAACTGATGTTAATGAAAATTCAGCATCTTTTTTCGATACGCTTAGAGCAAGAAAGCTACAAGTAGCTAAAGATGTAAGTATAGAGAAGATTATGAATGAAATGAATGATGGTTTATCTTGATACCAATGTACTAATATATGCTACCATAGAGCAAGATATTGAGAAGAAAAAGCAATCGATTGATATTATTGAGCAGTTGGTTACTAGTAATGAGTTGGTTCTTTCTCCTCTTGTGATGCAAGAATATATTTTTACGTTGAGTAAGTTAAAAGTTGATAGAGCAATAATAGAACATGATACAGAGTTTTATTTTAATTTTGTGGCTGAAAACTATACAAAAAGCATGTTAAAAGATGCATTGAGTTTATGTCTTGCTGAAAGTAATTGCAAAAATATAAACGATGTATTGCACATGAAATTAGCAACTCAATATGCAAGTAAACTTCTAACCTTTGACAGCGATTTTAAAAAACTCCAAAAATACACTAGTATAAGCATAGAAATTTTATAAAAATCCAAATAGTCCAAATAAAAAACACTACCATGTCCTAAATAAAAATTAATGGTGCAATGGTAATTGTACCCTATGAGAGCTACCATGAAACTAAAACAATTATTCAAATCTTTTTTACGTTTATTGGTCAAGATAAAGAAAAAGTATTCTTCTGGATATAAAAATATTTTGATCATGCACGTTTCTTTTATTATGATTGTTTTAATAGAAATAGTAGTTAGAATTGAGTTAAAAAAGATAGAATTATTATTATCGGCTATCTTATTGGTCTTAATATATTTTTCACTTATATCTTTTATTAATAAGTTTTTTAACTTTATATTCGAAATTGAAAAAAGACCTGAAAATATTTATAGATTAAGTCCAAAGGACTTAAGAAGAATGAAGTTTTTATACCTATGGAAAAGTATAATAAAGAACGCTAATGTTAGTGAAGAAACTTTTCTTCAAACATTAGCGTTCTTTAACAGTAATTCTGAGCAAAAAGCAAATACCTTTAGCCAAAGTATAGGGGCAATAAGCTGTGATAAAAAAGGTGAGTTTTATCAGCTAAAAATGGGGGATGACTTTAACTTAAGTAGCCTTAGAAATTTTTTACTTTATATTTCAGATGAACCAAGCCAAAGCATTTACAAAAAACTTGTGGGACTGAATGACAAAATATTTGTATTGACCTCTGAAGTAGAACAAAACAACATGGCAAAACTGGCTCATGAAAAAAGCAACCGACTTTTAGCCCCAAGTTTAAAAGAGTTGACAGCCTTTTTGTTAAGTTCAGATAAGGAGCAGGAGTTCATAAGCATATTGTCTAAGTGTTTGCTTTTTAAAGATGTTTCACCTTACCAAATAAACGGTGATGTTAAAAATGAAAACAACTTCTTTGGTAGGGTAGAGATATTGCGTGAGATTATTAGCAATAACTCTGCTAACTATCTGCTTGTTGGGGCTAGACAGTTGGGTAAGTCTTCGGTGCTTAAAGCGTTGGAACGACGTTATGAACAAAATGAATTGTGTTATCACGCTTTTACACTCGATGAGTCTGGTGATGTCATGACGGCTCTTTGTAAAGCTTTAAACTTAGTAGAAGGTTCAAGTTTAGAACAAGTTGTTGATACCATAAAAGCAGAGAAACAAAAAGTGATATTTCTCATAGATGAAGCTGACAAATTTGTGCAAAATGAAAAAGAAAATGGTTACCTTCTAACTTCTGTGTTTAGAAAACTGGCACAAGAGGGTGAAGCCATGTTTATTTTGGCTGGGTTTTGGACGCTCTATGAGTATGTGACGCTTGACTATCAGTCTCCATTGAAAAACTTTGGAAAACTCATTATTTTAGGTGGTTTAGAAAAAGAAGCGTGTAGAGAGCTGATGCTGGAACCTATGGAACGCATAGGCATTCAGTATGAAGATGAAAGTATTGTGGAGAAGACCATTGAATTGTGTGGTTACCGAGCGAATTACATTGCTACTGTTTGTGATGTGGTGTTGCAGTCTTTAGAGCATTCAAGCATAAGTCAAAAAGATGTGGATGATGCCTTAGAAAGTGATGCCATAGACAAAATGCTGAAAGGTTGGGGAGCTATGTCAGCCAATGAAAAAGTGAATCGACTTGACCGACTCATTGTTTACATGACCATAGAAAAAGAGAGCTTTAGACTGGGCGATGTGGTCACAGCCATAAAAGAGAAGGGTTTAAGCATTGATACACAGAAGATAGATGAGAGTTTAGAGCGTTTGGTTTTGGGTTATGTTGTTGGGAAGCATAAAGGGAACTATACTTATAGAATACCTTTGTTAAGAGAGCGACTTCTGGAAGAGGATTTGGCGTTTTTGATAGAGGGGGAGATTTTAGGTTTGAAATGATGTAGTCTAACTACATCATTTTTTGTTAAGCTGTTAGTTCTTTTAAAGACTCACTAGCAGCTAAAATAGCCTCTTCAATCATCTCATCACTAGTTGCAGTAGAAATAAACCCAGTTTCATAAGAAGAACAAGCAAGGTAAACACCTTTTTCTAACATTTTACCATGGAACTTTCCAAATAACTCAGAGTTGTTTTCTAAAGCATCGTCAAAGTTTTTAACAGGCTTGTCTGAGAAAAAGAAACCGAACATTGAACCACGTACATTGGTTACCATTGGAACATTTACAGCATTAGAAGCTGCTTGGAAACCTTCCATTAATCTTTTTGCTCTTTTTTCTAAAGTAGCGTAGATGTTTTCATCTGCCTTTAGTTTTTTAAGGCTTGCAAGTCCTGCAGCCATGGCAACTGGATTACCTGAAAGTGTTCCTGCTTGATAGATAGGACCTTCTGGTGAAAGTTCAGCCATGATTTCTTTTCGTGTACCAAAAGCACCTACAGGCATACCGGCACCAATTACTTTTCCAAGGGTTACGATGTCTGGCTTAACTGAACCAATACCTTGGTAACCTGTGAGTGATGCTCTGAAACCTGACATTACTTCGTCAAAAATTAGTAATGCTCCATGTTCATTACAAAGTGTTCTAAGTTCTTTTAAGAAGTCTTCATCTGCTGGAACCAGACCCATGTTTCCTGCGATTGGCTCGATGATAATAGAAGAAACACCACCTTCACTCTGCTCAAAACATTTTTTTACAGATTCAATATCGTTGTAAGTGGCTAAAAGTGTGTGTTTGGTTAAGTCTGCTGGAACACCTGGGCTTGATGGGCTTCCGAAGGTTGCCATACCTGAACCTGCTTGAACAAGTAGTGAGTCAGCATGACCATGATAACAACCTGTAAACTTGATGAAGTCATCACGTTTGGTGTAACCACGTGCAAGACGAATAGCAGACATTACAGCTTCAGTTCCTGAGCTTACAAAACGTACTTTTTCAATGCTGTCAAACATTTCTACAATCTCTGTTGCCAAATCTGTTTCTGTTAAGGTTGGTGCTCCAAAACTAAGACCTTTTTTTACAGCATTTACAACAGCCTCTTCAACATCTGCGTCAGCGTGACCTAGAATAAGTGGACCCCAACTCTGTACAAAGTCAATGTATTTGTTACCATCAATATCTACTAAGTGACCACCTTCACCATGGTCTATAAAAACTGGTGTACCACCAACTGATGAAAATGCTCTAACTGGT
>CACVAR010000249.1 GCA_902727905.1 uncultured Sulfurovum sp.
ACAAAGAGACCATTGACTACTTCTGTGACACGATGATATCTGCTGTAAAATTAGCTAACGAAAACCCTGAAGATTTTCAGGAGTATCCTAAAACTTTAGGTGTTTGTAGACCAGATGACACAAGAGCTATTAAAGAGTTAGATGTTAGATTTAAACAGCAAACAAACTTTTAATCAAAAAACTTTTGCACTTTTAACCACAAAAAAGTTAAGTGCAAAAGAAAATATGCTTATAGATAAAGAGCTTTTTGAAGCTTTTAAGGCTTCAAATATGCCCATATTTAGAGTGTATGAATGGGAAGAATCATTCACCTATGGTATCTCACAAAATATTGACACCATAAAAAACTGGGAACACTTAAAAAAATACAATCATAACTACGGACAAAGAATGACTGGTGGGGGCATACTTTTTCATGGAAATGATATCTCTTATTCACTCATGATACCAAGTACTTTTGTCAAAAACCTCAGTGTAAAAGAGAGTTATGAAGTTATATGTAGTTTTTTACTAAAGTTTTATGAATCATTGGGCTTAAAACCAGCCTATGCAAAAGATATAGAAGAGATTTCTTTAGCAAAAAGTGATTATTGTCAAGAGGGTTATGAACCTTATGATATTTTAATACATGACAAGAAGTCTGGCTATAAAAAAGTTGGTGGTAATGCCCAAAGAAGATTTAAAGATACGATTTTTCAACATGGATCCATTAGTATAGATAACTCTACTTATAGCATTGGAAATTCACTTGAAGATTTAGGTGTAAAGATTAGTTTTAAAGAGGCTAGAAAATTACTCGCAGATTCATTTTCTAGTAGCTTTAACGTACTATTTCAAAAAAATAGATTAAATAACATAAATAAGGATAGTTTATATGCTTCTTGATCCAGAAAAAAGAGAACGAAAACCTGAATGGCTTAGAAAAAAGATATCTTTTTCAGCTCAAAAAGATATGGATCAACTTCTTAATGAAAATGGTATTCATACCATCTGTCAAGAAGCTAAATGTCCGAATATTTCTGAGTGTTTTGCTGCAAAGACAGCGACCTTTTTAATTCTCGGAGGCATCTGTACGCGTCGATGTACCTACTGTAATGTAACAACGGGTAGTCCAGACAGTGTTAATAAAGAAGAGATCAATCAAGTAACAGATGCAGTAAAACAGTTAGGACTTAAATTTGTGGTTATAACAAGTCCAGCACGTGATGATCTTAAAGATGGTGGAGCAGAGCAGTTTTTAGAGGTGACACAAAATGTTTTAAAAGAAGTTCCTGGCACACAAGTGGAACTTTTAGTTCCTGATTTTTTAGGGAATCTCGACTCTATTAAAACAGTAGCTAATAGTGGTGCTGTGATTGTTGGTCATAACATGGAAACTGTACCAAGACTTTACAACATTAGAAAAGCATCTGTTTATGAAAGATCTTTAGATGTACTGGCAGAGATTAAAAAACAAGCACCAGAAAATGTAAAAACAAAAAGTGCCATTATGCTTGGATTAGGTGAAACAAAAGAAGAGGTTGTAGGTGTATTTAAAGACCTTTTAGAGGTTGGTTGTAAACTTCTAAGTGTTGGACAGTATTTAGCTCCTTCAAATGAGTATGAAAAGGTAGTTGAGTATGTAACACCTCTACAGTTTGCAGAATACAAACAAATAGCACTTGATATGGGGTTTGAGTATGTTCATTCATCTCCTTATGCAAGAAGCTCTTATATGGCACACGAATATGTTGAATAAAGGAAGATAATATGTATGATTTTGATGTAATAGTTATAGGAGCAGGACCAGCAGGTTATGAGGTAGCTTCACTGTTAGGTAAGGCTGGTAAAAATGTATGTATTGTAGAAAAAGCTGAAAGCTCTGTTGGGGGAACATGTCTAAATGAAGGGTGTGTTCCAGCAAAAAACTTTTTAGAGACAGCATCTTATATAAAAAAAGAAGCGTATTTTCAATCATGTGGTGTAAATCATACAGAGCGTACTTTTAATATTAGTACCCTTCAAAAATCTACTAACTGTTTAATTCAAGATTTAAAAGTTGGTATCTTTGGTAAGTTGAAAAAAGCAAAAGCTACCATAGAGTATGACAGGGCAACTTTTATTGACAGTCATACCATTAAGCTAGAAAATCAAAATAAGAAAATTACGGCTAAAGATATTGTCATTGCATCGGGTTCATCACATCGAGATCATCCTTTATTAAAACTAGAAGATGAAACCATTATCTCAAGTAGAGAAGTTTTTAAACTAACAGATATTCCAAAATCAATTTTAATCATTGGTGGTGGTGCTATTGGGTGTGAGTTTGCCTCTTTTTTTAATGCATTAGGGTCGGAGGTAGAGATATCTGAGTTTGCATCCAAATTGGTGCCCAATGAAGATGATGATATTTCAAGAACATTAAAAAGAGAGTTTGAAAAAAAAGGCATACAAATTGGTTTAAATGCGAATGTTACGGACTATAGTGTTAGTGAAGATGGTGTAGAATTAACCATAGAGAGTGGTAAAAAGGTAGAGACAAAAACATTTGATAAGGTTTTAGTTTCTATTGGAAGAATCCCAAACAGTGCTAATTTGAATTTAGAAAATGCAAACATAGAACAAGACAGAGGATTTATAGAAGTAAATGAAAATCTTCAATGTTTAAATAACGATAACATTTACGCCATAGGTGACGTGCTAAAAACTCCAGCTTTAGCACATGTTGCTTATTATGAAGCTAAAAGAGTGGCTCAACATATTTTAGAAAAAGAGACTTTTGTAGGTGACTACATCTTTCCATCAGTAACCTTTTGTACACCTCAAATAGCAAGCATTGGTAAAAGTGAAAAAGCTTTAAAAGAGCGTGGCATTAAATTTAAAAATAAAAAACTATTTTTTAAAACCAATGCAAAAGCAAAAATTAAAGGGGATGATTCTGGTTTTATTAAAGTACTTTATGATGAAGAGACCTCTTTAGTTCTTGGAGCTAGTATTATAGGAAATGATGCAACAGAACTAATCCATCAGTTTCTTATAGCCATTAATGCAAATCTTGGATTAAACGATTTAGAAAAAATGATTTTTGCACATCCTACCTTAAGTGAATCTAGTTTAGATTTAATATAAAAAATTAGAAAGATACCCATGCAAAACCTTCTATACCCTGTAAAAGTAAAAAATAACTTTATATTTAACCCTTCAAGTCGTGATTTCATTGTAGATGAAATTCCTCTTTATGAATTCACAGGTGAGGGTGAACACCTCATTTTACATGTGCGTAAAAAAGACATGACCACATGGGAGATGGTTTCGGCTATTGCTAAGTATTGTAAAATAAAACAGCGAGACATTGGTTATGCAGGCTTAAAAGACAAACATGCAATGACCATGCAATACATTTCCCTTCCAGCTAAAAATAATGAAGAGATACTCAAAACTTTTAATCATGAAAAGATTAAGATACTAAATACTTTTAGACATAACAACAAAATTCGAATAGGGCATTTAAAAGGAAACCATTTTAAAGTACGTCTTAAAAAGGTTTTGGGCGTTCAAAAAGACAAACTAAACTCTGTACTGAAATGGGTTAAAACCAATGGTGTACCGAACTACTTTGGAAACCAACGCTTTGGTAATCATGGTGACAATTGGAAAGATGGTCAGAAGATAGTAGAGGGTACATTAAAGATGAGAGACAAAAAGAAACGAACTTTTTTACTCAATGCTTACCAGTCTCATCTTTTTAATCAATGGCTTTCAAAACGTATAGAACTTTCTATGCTTTTAGAAGCATTTTCAGAAGCTGAAGCTGAACGTGTTTTCGACCTACCAGAAGGTTCACTAAAAGGGACAAAAGAACAACCTCACTTCTTTAAAATCTTAGAAGGGGATTTAATGATGCATTATCCTTTTGGACGTGTATTTGAACTTGAAGACTTAAAAGAGGAAGCAAAACGTTTTTCAGAATTTGACATAGCACCGTCAGGTCTGTTAGCAGGTAAACGTGTTAGTAGAACCACAAAAGTTTCTAAACTTATAGAAAAAGAGTATGACCAAGAGATAGCAGAAAATGGTGCAAGACGTTATGCATGGATAAAAGTAACAGAAATTAAAAAGAACTATGTCGAAGAAAAAGCGCACTATGAACTAGAATTCACTTTACCTAAGGGCTGTTATGCCACTAATGTTTTGGATGTTTTAAGAGGGGGAGGGGTTCAAGAGTAGAAGTGTATTACACTTTTACTCTTATAGTCTTGAAGCTTTTTAAATTAAAGACCTTCAGCACGTGTTTCAGTAGCATGATAACAATCGTCTTTAGCATTAGCATTTTCAACCATAGTTTCTAAGTGTTTAGTTAAATGGTCTTCTTTTACTCTATTTCCAGCTTTTTCCCATACATCAGAAAACTTTTCCACATCTAAAGTATCTTCACGTGTTTCAGTTGCGTGGTAACAATCTTCTTTAGTGTTCGTATTTTCAACCATAGTAGCTAACTCTTTAGTAAGGTGATCTTCTTTAGCTCTATTACCAGCTTTATCCCATACTTTAGCAAATTTCTGTACATCTAATGTACCTTTATTGCTGTCTAAAGCATTGTCAATGTAGTTTTGTAAGTGATCCTGAGAACTAGACATTTCATTGTTGTTATGTAGGTTTAGCCATACGTGGGTGAATTTATTAACATCTATGGTCAAAGTTTTTTCGTTACTAGCAAAGCAGTCATTTGAATAGTTTATACTTGTTGCAAAAAGGGGTTGAGACAATAATATAATTGTCAAAGCAGCCATTGTTTTTTTAATCATTATAGGTTTCATACCATAATCCTTTGTTATTTTTATAATAATAACAGGTAATTAATTAAGTAAAACTGAATAAAATTGATATTTTAATAAATTAAACTTATTAAATGGGACAAATAAGGTCTTATAAAAATGATGTTTTTGAATCATTAGAGTTGAGCCAAATTACGAATCAATATAATTCATTTTCAGAAATGGTATCGAGTGCATTAAAACTCCTTATAGAAAAACAAAAAAATGAGCAATATAAGAAAGGTATGATGGAGGCATCTAAAGATAAACTTTATCTTCAGGATATGCAGAGATAGAAACATCTTTTAAATATGCAGATTCTGAGAAGATATAATGAATCAGTATGATGTCTATTTAGCTGATTTAAATCCTACAATTGGAAGAGAACAGCATGGTAAAAGACCTGTTCTGATTATCTCAAACAATTATGAAAACCTTTTGGATGTGGTTACCATTATTCCTATTACTTCTTTAAAAAAGGGTCGTAAGGTTTACCCTAATGAGTTTCTACTCAAACATTAGTTAGAACATCCATCTATTCTTTTATGTCAACAGATACGAACTATTTCTAAGAAAAGACTTGTTAAGAAATTAACGAGTTTAGATAATCCTTATACCCGTAGTGAGATTAAGGAGATATTGTGTCGACGGTTTGAGGAGATGGAGTAGGTTTTTACTAATCACTATATGCTTATAAAAAACTTTTCTTAGTAAGAAAAAAGCTTAATAAAAAATGTTAAAATATCCTCATGAATACAGACGAAGAAATAATTAAAGAATCTATAGCTTATCTTAATCAAAACAAAAAAGAGTTTTTAGAAAATTACACTAAAAACATAGAACTGTCAGATAATAAAGTAGCCATTTTTACAGCAGGTATGAGTGGTGTAGGAAAAATTGAATTAGCAACCTTTTTAAAAGAAGAAAATTCAAAACTTTTACACATAGATACAGATGATATTCGTGAGTTTTTTAGACCCATTGGCTACGATGGTCAAAATTCAAATCTTTATCAAAAGGTAGCAACTCGAGGCTTTTCTGAATTATTTTCTCATAGTTTAAAAAAGGGTTATTCCTTGATTATGGATTCAAATTTTGCTAATATGGATGTAGCAGTTTTAAATATTAAGCGTTTACTTAAAAAGTTTTATAGGGTTGAAGTTTTGTATCTTTATGATTATCCAGAGTTGTGTTATGAGTATGCTACAAGAAGAGAAGTTGTCACTCATAGAAAAGTACCAAAAGATGTGTTTGTACGAAGTAATATTAATTCGTACAAAACAGTTTTAGAGATAAAAAAGCTATTTCAAGAAGAAGTTGAGTTAACTTTTTTTGATAAAAGAAATGCTGATGTTTATAACAACATAGAAATAGACTTATTAAAAAGTCTGATAGGAGAAAGTTTTGATATTTAATGAAGAATTTATGAAAAAAGCGTTGAAGCGTGTAAATGAGCTTCAACAAGAGATGATAGAGAAATCTAAAAAGGTTCCGAATAGTGAAGCTTTTGTTAAAGTTCGGATGGAAGACTTTTATCGGACTTATGGGAATTGGCGAGTTTCTCGTTAAAGTTTTATACTATTACTATCACCTCGTATCTATCAAATCCATCAAAAAACTACCCTATAATATTCATGAGAGTTCGTTAGAAAAGTAATATATCGTAAGTCGCCTAAAGCAGTAAAGCTAGCTTGTGGGTCAGGGAGATAATTACACTAAAAACTTGAGTGGCGAGCGAATCGGTTTTTACATATTTTTTGTTGCAACAAGAAATAAAAACTAGATTGAATAGAACACACGAGGCAAAGTAATGAGTGTAAATTATTATTTGAAATCACATAGGAGTTAACTCCTATGCTAACGAGCTCTCTTATATTAGTATAGGAGGCTCACGGTGTTAAATTGTATCGGAATTGATGTTAGCAAGTCAACATTAAATGTGCATATTTCTAAAAATAGTCAAGACTTACAAATAACTAATAGCTTAGCAGCAGTTAAAAAGCTTTACACTAAACTCAAAAAAGTTTATAAAAAAGAGCTTGAAACGTTAGTCTTTGTATTTGAACCTACAGGTTCTTACTCTGAACTACTTAGAAAGTTTTGTGCAGATAAAAATATCAACTGTTTTATTATTAATCCTAAACAGTTTTCTAACTATGCCAAAGCATTGGGTATTGAAGTAAAGAATGACGAAGTAGATGCAAAAGTATTGGCACAATCCATTGTATTGGCTAAACCATCTCAAATCAAAGTACCTGTGTACGATAAGGATGTAGAGCAAATAAAGGAACTGATGAGCTTTTATAAATTCACTTGTAAGCAAACATCTCAACTTAGAGGGCATCTTGAAGCATTAGAATCTAAAGCTGGAGACAGTTTCTCTATTAAAGAGTTAAAGAAATCTATTAAAGCCTCCAAGGAGAGAGAAAATCGTATCATTGAGCAAGTACACCAAATAATCGAGAATAACCCAACTTATAAAAAAGCATATGAAAACATTACTTCCATTATCGGAATAGGTCAAATAGGTGGTATTGCTCTATTACACCTATTTTTAAAATATCCTGAGGCTAATCAAAGACAAATTACTTCACTTACAGGGCTTAATCCAGTTTATAGACAATCTGGTTCATCTTTACAGTCTCTTTATAAAATTTCTAAATCAGGATCTATCTTTTATAGAGGAGCATTATTTATGGGTGTGATGACTGCTATCAGATATAATGAAAATTTTAAAGCTTTTTATGCACGATTAAAAGCCAAGGGGAAACACACTACACAAGCACAAATAGCTGTTATGAGAAAGATGATTATTGTGGCTCATTCACTCTATAAAAATGACACAAAGTATGTCAAAAAATAGCCAATTTAGAGGAAAAACTATGGATTAATTCAAAACACTTTTTGTTACTTTTAGTATCATTGTTATGTCTTATTTTAGGTGGCGACTGTCCCCTTTATTCCTTCTTGATGAGGAATAAAGTTAAGTTTAAAGCTTTCAAATGTGTATTTAATAAGGTATGAGTTAGGATATTTATTTTCTTTACTAAATTAAGTTTTGCTAAAACACTTTACTATTAAGGGGGTACTATGAGATCAAGTAAACACAAAGAGTCTGATTTCTGTTTTACAATTATGCCTTATGGAGATTGGTTCGATATATATTATAATGAGATATATGCTCCTGCAATTAATGAAGCAGGATTGATTTCTAAAAGGGCTGATGACCTATATCGACCAAGCTCAATTGTTCATGATATTTGGCAGTATACAAAAGAGTGTCAACTTGTTTTAGCTGACTTAACAGGTAAGAATCCAAATGTACTTTATGAGCTTGGACTTGCTCATGCTATTGCAAAACCTGTAATACTTATTGTTGAAAGTATGGAAGATATACCTTATGATTTAAGAGCTTTACGGATTATTGAATATAATAAAAATGCTCATAATTGGGGAGAATTACTAAAAGAAAAAATTATAAATGCTATTATAGAAATTATTCTTGCTCCTACAAAAGCTGTACCTCATGCTTTTTTAGATGCTATTAAATTTCCAGAGAATCATTCAGAAGAAAAGATTGATAGTATTAAAGAGGATTCAAGTATCAAACCTAGTTATGTAACAATTAGTTTATTTGTTGAGATACATATTGAATTTAGATTAGAGTATGATTTTTTTGATACATTACAAGGCTTTGCTGATTTTATTTGGTTTAATGTGAATAAGTTTATAAGAATAGAAGCATATACTTATGGTAAAACTTGGAAGGTTAAAAATAAGTCAACTGGTTTATGGATAGATAATACTTCAAAAGTTAATGAAGGTACGGACTTTAGAACTCTAAAAGAAGCTTCTATTGATTCTGGAGATGTACTAGAAATAGTGTTTCTTTAACTAATTTTGAATATCTCTTCTTTATATATCACATTGTTTATAACTATACCCAAAAATACTTTTCACACTATATACGACAATAAAAGTGGTATATATTGTACGACTAGGAAGTATTATATTTCCTTTTGAATCAACAAGTTGCCAATGAGCTGTAACAGTAGCTGGTTCAGAAGGAGTCGTTATAGGTACATGTATAGCAGCTGATTGTTTGGGCATAATTTTTGGTAGAGCTATTTTATCTTTCGTCTTTATTGAATGATTACTACCTACACGTACTAAAGATACATTTTCCCATATTTTGTTTGTAATATTAGTGATTCTCCATTTTTTATAAAGGTTGTATCTACATTTATAATAGAGCCGTTTGGACAGTTTGTATCTTGGCTTAATCCCGATTCATCAATAACATTTAATTTTGTAAAAATAGGGTTTTGAGTTTTGAGTAAGAAAGAGTTTAAGAAACTGTTATCCTTTCTTTTTAACTTCCAGTATGCAATAGTACTTCCTGATGTTGAAGGCATTTGAATTTCAACTCCAAGAACAACCTTTTCATTTGTTAATGTTTTGGGTACTTGAAATGAACTTGTAGATTTTATAAGCCCATCTCCCTCACTTGTACCTACTCTTTCCATTTCTAAATTGTTCCAATCAGTTAAACCTATGTTTTGGATGACCCATTTTTTATGTAAACTTTCATTAGGCTTTACTTGCTTATTATCAGGTAAATTAACATCCTTTATATATCGTGATTTATATTCATTTTTTTTGTAATAAAGGTAGAAACTTGTGAATCCTATAATAAAAAAAGTAATTATCAAACCTATGGTTGATTTTTTAAAAGTTACTTTAGATGGGTTGATTAGCTGTTCTACTACTTCTATAGGGGTTTCAGTGATTACTCCCTGTACTATTTGTACAATCTTATCAATATCTATTTGCTTATTTGCATTAAAAACATCAAACCAATGAATAGTGTTTAGGTAATATGTCATTGCATTTGTAGGTTGAATATCTTCAATTCTAATAGGAATAATTTTTAGGTTATGGGATAGTGCATGATTAACCTCTCTTAATACATGAGGAGATTCATTGGCTTTTTTTGAGAGTATTAAAAGGAATATTTGAGAGTTTTCTATTCCATGTAAAAGAGAGTTAGCATAATCTCCATAGTTCATGTCTCTAGGTGCAATCCAACATTTAATTGCTTGATTTTCAAGATAGTTACAAATATTAAATGCAATTGTCTTGTCACTGGTGGAATGGCTTATAAAAACTTGGTAACCTTTTTTCATTTTAAGATTATATGAGTTTTATAAGAAAACTTGGTTTAGATTTTTGATTCTTTTTTAGTTAATAATGGTGAGCGTTACCACCCACCCAAGTAAAGAAGGTTTATACCAAAAGAGTAGTTGGGTTGTGAGTAATCATCATTAAAACTCATTCCTAGATTTGGTTGTACTTGGATATGTTTGTCATAAATCCAAGAGAGAGAACTTCTGAGAGTATAAATATCACTAGAGTTTTCTTGTTTACCTACATCAAATTGATAAGAACCAATAAGAGAAGCACTATATCGATTGGCAAAAGGTTTAATAATACCAAGATTTAATCCAATACTATAATCTTCTAATTCACTCTCAATTGCTGTGTCATTACTAAAACTTTTATTGATAGCTCCTCCACCAATAAGGGAGACTCCATCAATGTTTTTATAAACAGTAGCACTTAATGAACTGTTAAAAAGTTCATAATCTTTTAGATAACTACCGTTGAGTCCATAAATAGCACCCATAGTATTACTATTATCAAACTTATCTCTATAGGTAAACCCAAGGTTATATCCTTGTGACCAATCTGTTTTTATTTTTTGACTACTAAAATTATTACTAATAGTTGACTTAGAGGTATCAAATGAAGCCCCTATTTCACTATTATCTGTAATTCCATAAGTAGCTCCAAATTTATAGTTATCTCTTACCTCTTTTAACTCCAATCCTTGCAGATTACTTTTTGATATATCTCTAGTATAATCTATAGAGAAAGAGAGTTGTTCTTTTTTTGATAAAGAGAGCATATTTCTAATGTTTGCTTGTGCATCAGTAATATGTCTCTTATATCTGACATCCTTATCTTTTGATAAAGCCAATATAGAGTTTTTCCTCCAATTTTCTGATGGAGTTTGAGTTCCCATTACATACCAAGAGGGGTATTTTTTACTAATGCCTTCTTCGATAAGTTTTTCATAATTAACACGAACATTACCCCGTATAGGGTCAGCTAGATAAGCTTCACCATCTCTTACACCTTTTAACACAACAAAATGAGGAAATTCACTTTTTAACCCTATTAAGATTACAACAGGCTGTTTTATCATAGGTAGATGTTGAGGTGCTATTTTTCTCCACATCGCTTTATAACCTAATGAGGTAGAGCCATTTTGAAGATTAAGAAGTGAATATCCTTTCTCTTTTATCTCTTTGACAATGGTTTCATTTTTATCTTTTAAGATAATATCGACAACTTCTTTTTCCGTGATTTTTGTTCGATAAAGCCCTTGAATAAGTTTGGCAACAGTTGCTGTTCCACAGGAGTAGTCATTTTGTTGTTGTATTATTCCTTGAAATTGTTTTGGATAGTTGATGTTTTCTGTAGCAAAAATTGTTGATATTGTTATAATGATAATAAAAAAACTTTTTATAAAAAACACTTAAATTTCCTTTTCTTTAAACTTAGTTAACTAATTTTAGAGGAGATTCTTCTCCTCTTATTTCAGGTATTTATCTGTAAGGATTCTTATAGTACTCATTTCCGTATCTTGATTGCATTTTTTGATGAGCATACTTACCTAACCATACTCCTCCTGCTACAATTCCAACTCCTACCATCCACCAAGCCTCTCCTTGTTCATTAAGTTCACTTGAATTTAGACCTTGTGAAGGAATTCCTTGAAAAGCTTCTACTTTTGCTGTATCAGGTGAAAAACCTTGTGTTCCTAATTCATTAGCCGAAATTGAATTTGTCAATAAAACTGTAGCCAAAGCCGTTGTTGTGATTACTTTTTTAAGCATCATGTATCCTTCTGTTTGTTTTAAGTTGTACCACTCAGTTGTGATAGAAGAATTGTAGCTGTCTTAATTTGAACGATTTGAATTAATTTTGATTGTTTGGAATGGTATAATTTAAAAAACAAAATAGGGAAATATAATTGTGACCAATACCCAACTGATTCAACATATAAGATACGAGTTAAAAGAGCAGGGATTTGTATGGAAAAGAGAAAAAGAACTGTTTGAGATGCTTATCCCCAATGAAGAGTGGAATAAGTATAAAACAAGTTGGAGTAATTGGAAAAAAACAGATAAATATCGTTATTTAACAAAGTCCCCCAATATTCTAAGAGCAATTGAAAAAACACTAAAATTTGATAGTTCAATTTGGAGTGAAAGTGATAATGTACAAAAAGAGATAATTAACAAGGCTATTAAAGAGTTTCTTGATGAAGATAAACCTCATATTGATATTAGTATTTTGATTCCTGATGAACCACTATTGACAAAAAAACAAGCGAATATTTTAAAAATAATAGAAGAGGTCGCAAAAATAGATATAGAAGAGATAGTTACTCAAAATTCAGAGCTTTTTGTTCTTAATCGTACAAATCAAAAGTTTTTATTAGAACTTATACCTCTACTTTATAGTAGAGGATGTTACTCTTTATTACATGAAAAAGCTTTTCCTTCATTGCTTGTTCATCATCAAGATAAAATTGAAATCAAAATAAAACGAGCAAATACTTTGGCAAATCTTTCTAATCCAGATTATATAGGAGCTATGCAAATTCTCAATACTATTGATAATGACACTTATCGTACGGATATACAAACTACTATTATTTCTAATTTTCGTCGTAATAGTTTTAATAATATAACACTAAGCCAAGATGATTTGAAGAAAGTATTGAGAAGTATCATAGAGTATTATTATGGAGTATATTTGAATCAAAAACTCTATCATTACTATCCAGCTATTAATTTAGCGTATATGGTCAAGCTTTTTGACATTATTTTTCAAAATAATAAAAATGTTGAAGACTATGATTTAGAAAAAATTTATAAAGAGGTTCTTCCCTCTATTTCTAATGATAAAAAGGAAGAAGGAGATAATCATTATTATGCAATCATAACAGAGCTAGAATTTCATCTAATTTTGAATGTTTCAGGTATAGATAGAAAAATAGAAACGTTACTAGATAATGAAAAGCCAGAAATTTTTTTAGTAGAACGAACCTTGAAGCAAATGAAATGGTTTATTGATGTAGTAGAAAAGTTTAGTACAAATAAAATCGCACTATTGAAAGGCTTTCAAGAGGTTATAAAGCTTTTAGAGGATTATATTTATTGTATGGAAGAAAATTTACTTGTTTAACTCTTTAATTCAAACTGTTCAAATTTATGATGTTATAATTTAATAAATAACTTACAAATGAGAAAAACAATGAATATAGGCATAACAGGACATCGAGACATAATTGTAACCAAAGAGTTAAAACAAGACATTGAAAAACTATTTATAAAATTATTATTTTTAAAGCAAGAGGTAGTATTACTTTCTCCCTTAGCAGATGGGGCTGATAGATTTGTAGCTAATATATATTTAGATGTATTTAAAGATAAAGCTAAATTAATTGTTCCTATGCCATTTCATAAAGAACGATATTTAGAAGACTTTGATATAAAATTCCAAAAGGAATTTTTGGAGTACATAAAAATTGCTGATGAGGTATTTGAGGTTGAAAATATACAAGAGTGTAATTATAAAAGTGTTGGAGTCTATGTAGCTGATAAGTCAGATATATTATTGGCTTTATGGGATGGAACTTTTAATGGTAAATCTGGTGGAACAGGAGATATTGTGAATTATGCTAGGTCTATAGGTAAGGAAGTAGTTCATATTTTATGTAAGAGAACAATATAGTTTAAGAAACTTTTAGTGCAGAGATAATTAATTCCCAAGTAAATACTTTTCCATTATCACAACCAATTGTAGCATAGATTTTTTCATAATCTGGATTAATTCCGTACCCTTGACCTACGGTTTCACCTATGTGTAAAGTTGTGATATTTCCATCTTTATGAGAGAAAGATAGTATTATATTACCTGTGATGATATTTAAAACTTTGAAACTATTATGAGTTGCAATACCTAAATATTCTAATCCAAAAGGAAAGAAGCACATTGCTATTATAGGTTTATCCGTAACCTTATAATTATTGATGTGTGTTCCTTCGAAATCCCAAGAATTAACTATACCATTTTTATGACCTGTTGTAAAAATGCCATTCTTACTATACCTAACTCTTGTTTTACTTACTGATAAACTAGTAATCTTATTTTCTGTACGAATGTGTTTTTTTAATTGGTAGCTATTTCTAAACCATATTCCTATTTCATTTTTTTCTGTTACAGCTACGAAAATTGATTCAAAAGAGACATCAATGGCTAAAATAGGTGATTGTAAATCATGTAATAAATGACCTTTTCCATTCCAAATATAAATGGAGCCATTAGCATACCCTAAAAAGCTTTCTCTACTATTTCTACTTAATGTTGATACAGAAGGATTTTTTGGTGCATTGGTTATAATATAGTCTTCTGGTCGTAATTCTGAACCATCAATAATATGCATTTTATGAGTTATAATGATATTCCCACTATTTAAAGTAATTAGGAAGATAGGATAATGAGTAGGGTTACTTGCAATTGAACTAAGTGCATCTATCTTTTGAATATTTAGTTTTTTTAAAACTTGTTCAACTAAATAGGTTAAATTTATAGTATCATTAGAAGTTTTAGGCAGTTTAGATATCGAATAGTCAATGTATTCAGGATATAAAGCACGATATATATTTACTTTTAATGATTCGTTTGATGTAAAGATTGAATAGTATTTATAATGAGAGCCAAAAGTAGCAACCTTGATTGGACTAGCTAGTGTACATACATGAAAAAATTGTTTTAATTTAAGTGGTTTCAGGTTATCTTTTATTTTTTCTAATTCTTGTATAATTTCTTGAAAATATTTTTTATTTGTTTTTTTATTTGGATTATAGTCATTAATTTTTAAATGTTTGATATCTGCTAAAAATGGAACAGACTCAATTATTTCTTTTTCTGAAACTCCAAGTAAAATAGGAAAGATGATTTTATCATTAGTCACTTGTTGTATGGCGATAATACTTCGCAGTTCTTTAAGTGTCCAAAAACTTTTTAAATAGCTTTTAGAGATAAAGAAAATGACAATTTTGGTATTGGTTATGCCATTTTCCATTTTTTTAACAATAGAGTCTCCCCATCTAATTTCTTTAATATCAAACCATGCTTGAAAATTCTCATCTTGAAGTTCATTGTAAAGAGGTTTAATTATTGCTTCTCTATCATTAGATGAATAGGATAGAAATAAATCATAAGATATTTGTTGGTGAGGTTTTTCCTCAAAGAAATTGTTATTTTTTTTATGACGATTATTAGGTATAAATTTAGTGATAAAATTTGTAAGTTTCTTTGTTAAAGATTTCACTAATATATAAACCTTTTATTTAAGATGATGAAGAGAGAAAGTTTAATATAAACTCTCTCTAAAGAAGCTTACGCAGGCTGAGCCTCACCAAAAATCTGTTTAGCCTTCTGAACATGAAACTTCAATCCAATCTCAGATTCAGTACAACCAAGAGCCAAAGCAACCATTTGTGGCATGTGAAGTACAGGTAGAGCAATGTCTCTTCCTACTACTTTACCTACAGAGTCTTGGTAAGTATCCATTTTAAGGTGACAAAGAGGACATGGGGTTACCATCATGTCGGCGTTGTTATCTATGGCATCTACCATGGCATTACCAGCTAAAACTTCTGAAGTATGGTTCGCTTGTAACTCAACGTGGAAACCACAACATTTATTTTTGTGTGCGTAGTTTACAGGGTTACCTTCAAGTGCCTCAATTAAGCTGTCAAGTGAGGTAGGGTTGTATGAGTTTTCATTACCATTAGTAGAACCATGAAGCTCTGATGGTCTGATGTTGTGACATCCGTAAAATGGTGCAATGTTAAAACTTGAAAGAGGTGTAGTTACTTTGTCTTTTACATTGTCTAAACCATACTCGTCAATAATCGCATATAAGAAGTGCTTAATCTCAGAAGTACCTTTGTACTCTAAACCAACTTCTGCAAGTTTTTCATTAACACGTGCTTTTAGTTCTGGGTCTTTGTCTAAAGCATGTTTAGTCATTTGTGAGTTAAGCTGACAAGTATTACAGATGGTAATCATGGTTAAGCCTAACTTCTCTGCATAACAGATGTTACGTGCATTTAGAACGTGTGCTAGAAATTCATCAAAATCTTGTAAGTGAGAAGCACCACAACATGAAGCCTCTTCTAAAACAGTGATTTTAATACCTAACTTATCAGCCACAGCAAGTGTAGAAGATAATAATTCTGGTGTTGATTGTTTTGCTGTACACCCTGTAAAGAGTGCATAGTGTAATTGTTCGCTCATATTTTTCTCCTTACAGCTTATTTGTTTGTGCGATTTCAATAAGTTTTTGAACTTCGCTTAGGTTTTTGATCTTTGGCATAGAGTCAATAAATGGAACACCATCTTGCCAATGAATTTTTCCAGCTTTCATCATTTTGAAGGCTGTTGTTAAGTGTTTGTACATTCCCAAGTAACCTTCAGAATAAGTAACAATGTCTGCTTCATCTAAATAACCACTCTTTTTCATACCACGTAAGAAACCTTCAGCGTGACGTGTTGCTACATTTGACTTGGCAATACCTTGTTCAAATTGCATGTTATGAAGTTTACCAATCTTTTCAATTGGGTTAATCTCTTTTGGACATGCTTCAGCACACTCATAACATTTCACACAATCCCAAACACCAGCACCTGCGTCAAAGGTAGTTTGAAGACGCTCTTTTCCAGCTTCATCACGAGGGTCTACGGTAAATCTATAAGCTGCTGCAAAAGCTGCAGGTCCTAGGAAGTCGCTGTTGGCTTCAAGGGCAGGACAAGAGTAGTGACAAGCACCACATTGAATACAAAGGTCAGAGTCTAAGAAGTTGTTAAACTCAGCAATACTTTGTTTGCTTTCGCTTTCTGGTCTTGGGTCAACATCGCTAACAACATATGGCTTAACAGCAGCATGTTTGTCCCAGAAGTCTGACTTGTCAATAATCATATCTTTAATAGCACGCTTAGTAGAACTAGGCTCTAAAGTAATTTCATTGTCAAAAAGGTCAAGAAGTTCAATGGCATTTTGCTTACAAGCTAAAGTAGCTTTTCCATTTACTTTAATGGCACAAGCACCACAAATACCATGACGACAAGAACGACGGTAAGAGAATGAACCATCATGTTCCCACTTAATTCTGTTCATAAGATCTAGAATAAGCTCATCTTTTCCCACTTCCATTGTGTAGCTTTTATAGCTAGGAAGGTAGTCTGTTTCAGCATTAAACCTAAATGCTTTGATTGTTACTTTTCTGGTGGTTGCACCAGCAATGTTTTCACCCATCATCAGCTCCTTAATATTTTCTTTCCATTGGCTCGAACTTACCTTGGGTAACTTCTCCCCACTCAGAACGCATTTTAAAGTCTTTGTCCATGTATGCATAAGTATGCTTCATGAATTTTTCATCATTTCTTGTTGTAAAGTCTTCACGGTAGTGACCACCACGACTCTCTTCACGGTTTAAAGCACCATCAACAATGAATTTTGAAAACTCTAACATATGACCAAGCTCTGTAGCTTCTTGAAGGTCAGTGTTAAAAGTTTTTGATTTGTCATCAATTCTAATGTCTTTAAAACGAACAAGAAGTTCATCTATAAGCTTTAATTGTGTTTCTAGTGACTCTTTGCTTCTAAATACACCAGCATTTTTAGTCATACCTGTTTGAAGCTCTTCTCTAATTCCTGGAACACTCTCTTTACCATTTGAAGTTAATAGTGTGTTCATCTCATTAATACAATCATCAGCATCAGATGCTTTAGCAGGACGTAAAGTAATGCCTTCATCTATGGCTTTTACCATGTTTTCACCAGCGTGACGACCAAAAAGCATCGCTTCAAGTACTGAGTTTGCACCTAATCTGTTTGCTCCATGTACTGATACACAAGAACACTCACCAGCTGCGTAGAAACCTTCTACTAACTCTTTGTTAGCATTTTTTTCAACTTGACAGTTAATGTTGGTTGGAATTCCACCCATTGAGTAGTGTGCTGTTGCTGAAATATGAATGGCTTCTTTTAACATATCTTGACCTTGGAAGGCAATGGCAAGTTCACGAAGCTCTGGAAGCTTTGTTAAAATGATTTCAGGGTCAAGGTGTGTTAAGTCTAGGTTCATTGATTGACCATCTTTACCCACACCACGTCCTTGACGTACTTCTTCCATAATGGCACGGCTTACAACATCACGAGATGCAAGTTCCATAGCATTTGGAGCATACTTAGTCATGAAACGTTCACCTTCAGAGTTAAAGAGACGACCACCTTCACCACGTGCAGCTTCAGAGATAAGTACACCAGAACCACCCAATCCAGATGGGTGGAACTGTACAAACTCCATGTCTTCTAATGGAAGACCTTTACGTGCTACAATAGAAAGAGAATCTCCTGTGTTGGCATGGGCATTTGAGTTAAATCTATAAGCTCTACCATGACCACCTGTAGCAAACATGGTTACTTTGGCATTGAAAATAGCAGGTTCAGAGTTTTTAATGTCGTAGGCTACCACACCCGACACTTTTCCATCTTCATAGATTAGGTCTGAACAGTACCACTCATCAAAAACTTCAATTCCAGCTCTGTAAGCTTGCTCATAAATCGTTTGTAAAAGAGTAAGACCTGTTCTGTCTTTCGCAAAACAAGCTCTTGGTTGACTCTGTCCACCAAAAGGACGAATAGCAATGTTCCCCTCATCATTACGAGAAAAAACAGCTCCCATTCTTTCAGCCCAACGAATGGTCTCTGGTGCTTTAGTACACATAAGTTCAACACAGTCTTGATCTGCTAAATAATCAGAACCTTTTACAGTATCAAACTCATGAAGTTCTGTAGAATCATCAGCACCAAGTGCAGCGTTAATACCACCTTGAGCAGCCCCAGAGTGGCTTCGTAGTGGGTGTAATTTTGTAATTACAGCTGTTTTCTTTCCAGCTTCTGTTAGCTCTTTTGCTGCTGCAAGACCTGCTAGTCCTGCCCCAACAATAACTGCATCATACTCATGTATCTTAATGCCCATATGCTATTTCCTTTTTTTGGAATAGGTTTTACTTATAAAAACCTATAGGTATAATTTGAATTGATTATATCTTATGGTAGTTTAATTTGAATATATAGCTTTAGAATAGCATTAGCTACATACTTAGTATGTTACGATTATTCCATACTGACGGACATCAAACCTCTTTAGTGTTACAAATTTTCCATATTTTTTAATAAAATTTGTTGATAAAAAACTTAAATTTTGACTAAGTATCTTCCAACAGCTTGACCATCAAGTAAGACTTGATACGCTTCAGGTAAATCTTTTAAAGAAATTTCAGTAGTAAGTTCAGCTAAGGAATCAATGTTAAATTCATCAGCAAGTTTGTTCCAAACGGCAAGTTTCTTTTCCAGTTTACACTCAACAGAATCAATACCAATAAGTCTTACCCCTCTTAAGATAAAAGGAAAGACATTGGTGTTTAATTTGAAAGAGGCTGTTAGTCCACAACAGGTTGCTACACCATCATATTTTACAGCTTTAAGTGCTTCGGCTAAGATGTTACCACCCACCGTGTCAACCACACCTGCAAAACGTTCTCTAACCATTGGTTTTTTGTTTTCACTGTCAAAGTCTTTACGTAAGATGACCTCTTTGGCTCCAAGCTCTTTAAGAAAGGCTATTTTCTCTTCTTTCCCACTAATGGCAACAACGTCAAATCCTAATTTGCTTAAAATAGCCACAGCAATGGAACCCACACCACCTGTGGCTCCTGTTACTAAGATTTCTCCTGACTCAGGCGTTATGCCATTGTTAAGTAGTTCGTTTACACTTAATCCAGCTGTTAACCCAGCTGTTCCGTAGATCATGATTTCTTTATCTGTTATGTTTGAAGGTTTTTTTACAACCCAAGCAGCTGGAACTTTAACAAATGACTGATGTCCTCCGTCAGTGTTCATTCCCATGTCGTAACCTGTTACTAAAACTTCGTCGCCTTTGACAAAGTCTGCTGAATTACTCTCTTCCACAACACCAGCCACATCAATACCTGTTACGTGTGGAAAGTTTCGAGTGACCCCAGGGTTACCCACTGAACTCAGAGCATCTTTAAAATTCAAACTTGAATAGGATGCTTTAATCAGTACTTCATTTTCCCCAATAGTAGGTACGCTAATCTCTTTAATTCCTGAAGTAAATGTTCCATCTTCATTTTTATCGACTACAAATGCACTGTTTTTCATCTTATATCCTCTTATTTTTTATGTTGTAAGCTTATAACAATAGTGCTATAATGTCAAGAACTAACGAAAAGTATAGGTACTTACCAAAAAGATACTATGGATGGAAAATTATGTCAAAAAGCGAAAAAAAAGACAGAATAAAATGCAACATTGAAGTCGCTATGGAAGCCATAGATGGAAAGTGGAAGATACTTATTTTGTGGTACTTAAAAGATGATAAAAAGCGATTTAACGAATTGCAAAAGTGTATTTATGGCATTACACAAAAGATGCTTATTCAAAAACTAAGAGAGTTAGAACAAGATGGCATTGTGCATCGAGAAGTTTACCCTGTTGTGCCTCCCAAGGTTGAGTATTCGCTAACAGAGTATGGACAAACACTCAAACCCATCTTGAAACAGCTCTATTTATGGGGTGAAAAACATAATCAGAGAGTAAACTAATGTCTTCTTTTGTGGCATACTAAGCTTTTTGATAAAGCACTCTAAACCCAACATCAACATAACAAAAGTCCAAAGCATATTTGTGGCGTGCTGTAGAAGAAGCATTTTCTTTTGAGTCAAACCATGAACCACCACGGAGTACTCTTCGGTCATCATTGGTATTGCTAAAGGCTTCGGTGCTTGCTGTTTCGTCATAGCTTTCACTCCATGTGTCTTGGCACCATTCCCATACATTTCCATGCATGTCATAGAGTCCCCATGGGTTTGCTTTTTTAGACCCTACCGTATGTGCTTCACCCAGTGCATTTTCAAAATACCAAGCATGTCCAGCTACTTCATCTTCATCACAGGAGTAAGGGGTGCTTGTGCCTGCTTTACAAGCGTATTGCCATTGGGCTTCGGTAGGTAGTCTGTAGTTTTTGTTCTCTTTTTTACTAAGCCAAGCACAGTAAGCTTGTGCATCTTCCCAACTTATGCCAACAATAGGTGCGTCATCTTCAAAGTTTGACTCTTCATAAAGGTCATTATTGCCTCTCTCTAGGTTATAGTCACTTTCCTCTTGCATCCATTCAGGGTAGTGACTGTTAGTCTCATTGCAAAAGGCTAAATACTCTTTCATGGTCACTTGATATTTAGAAATATGAAAATCAAACTTATCAGATTTTATAGCTACAAAGTTATTACCAGTCATCGTCGTTTTCATCCAGTTCTAGGTCTTTTATAAATCGTGTAGAGAGGGCTTTTGCTTTTCCATGAATGTTTCGTACATTGGAAGGCGTGTAAATCTCTTCAAGTGTTTCCCTAAAGACCTTTAACCATTGGTCAAAAAGTTCAGGAGTAAGGTTAGGTAAAAAGACATGAGGAAGCAGTGGGTCACCCATGTACCGTCCTTCTTCAAGTATCATTCCCAACCAAAAGTTATCAAGTGTGATGAGGTGTTCGTACCACTTGTCATTGTTCATGTCATCGCCTAATGCATTGAGAAAAAATGGGGCGAGTTCTTTGTCTTCTAATACTTTGGCATAAAAGCTTCGTACGAGTTTTTCTATGGAACCTCTGTCTATGGTTTCTATGAGTTCTTGGGACATGTTGGTTTCCTTATGGTTTTTTAGTTTAATGCATTATACTTTTATAAAATTTGATTCAAGGTAAATAATGGGTGTCAGAACAACAATAACATTAGATGAAGTTAATAGTTTACTTTCTTCATGCAATATTTCATTTGAAAGACTAGAAGCTATGTTAGACGGAATTTCAGAATTAAAGTTTTACTAATAAGAGTCTCATGGATGTGAAAACACCTTAACTTCTAATTCATTCATAGGTATAGATGGTGCAGTACTCTATGAAAAATGTTCTTCATTATGTTATGGTAAAGAAGCTAAAAAACTCCTTTAAAGGGGATGATACCTCTTGCTTTTATGTTAGTGGGTTGAAATAAGAAAGAAGCTTTATATGATTGGATAATGAAGTAGAACTTCATCATCTCTAAAAATTACAAAAATAAAGTAATAACTCTTTTAATTCGAGGTTTATGACTCTAGTTTGAAGAATGAAAGGGCCATTCATCATTAAAAATTTCTCCACCTGTTGTTTCTTGAATTAATGGAAAATGAGAACGCTCCCCTGACCAAATATAGCAACTAGTAAATTCTATATTATAGGCTGTCCCCAATAGTGGTTCTTTAGGTATATAAAAATCTTTTGTATTATTTACATTAATAGACTTCTTGCAAAACTCAATTTAAAATCATCATATTCCTATCAAAATTGATTAACCCACAAATGAGATTCACTCTTAAGTTATATCGTTTACGACGATTACGATATTTCTGTTTGAGTAT
>CACVAR010000250.1 GCA_902727905.1 uncultured Sulfurovum sp.
TAGAGTATGAAGGAACAGCTACTTCATTTGATGGTAAAAGCATGTCGTCTATTGACATGACCTATTTTTGGATATTTACAGAGAATTATCAAATCTATTATTTAGACGATGCTTATAACTATGCTGTTGTTGCTGATGAAACATTTGAACAAGTTTGGATTATGTCACGAAAACCTATTATGCCTCAAAATATATTAGATGAAATAAAAACAAAACTCTCCACTGTCATGGAACTTAAAACCCTCATCTATACCCCTCAAGATGAAAAAGGAAAATATAAATGAAAATAGCTGTACTAGGAGCAGGCATTAGTGGACTAGGTGTTGCTTATCTGCTGAGTCAAAAACATGAAGTCGATCTTTACGAAAAAGAAAGTCGCTTGGGTGGACATGCCAGAACAACACAAATAGAAGAAAATGGAGAAACCTTTGGTGTCGATACAGGTTTTTTAGTCTTTAATCATGAGACCTATCCTCTACTAACGAAACTGTTTGAAAAGCTTGATGTTAAAATAGAAAACTCGGACATGAGCTTTGGTTTTTGGGATAAAAAAACCAACAAAGCGTACAACGCTCAAACCCTTGGAGGACTTTTTTTTCAGAAAAAGAATCTTTTTTCTTTAAGTCATTATAAAATGATATATGACATTATACGTTTTAATAAAAAAGCCAATTATGATGTAGACAATCAAACTTCAGAGCTTGATAAAAGTTTAGGTGAGTATTTAGCTCCTTATGGAAACACTTTTAAAGAGCAGTATATCTTACCCATGGGAGCAGCCATTTGGTCAACACCAAGTGATGAGATGCATAACTTTCCAGCAAAAACATTTTTACAGTTTTTTAAAAACCATGGACTTTTAGGCGTTAGCACCCAACACCAATGGCTCACGGTGAGTAATGGCTCGGTAAATTATGTTAACAAAATTAAAGAGCATGTCTCTGGGAAGATTATTTTAAACTCGGATGTCATTTCGATTACAAGACATGAAGAAGGGGTGGTATTGCATCATAAAAATGGTGAGATGTCAGAATATGATAAAGTAGTGCTAGCCATGCACGCTCCTGATGCTCTTAGCATGTTAAATGATGCTTCAACCGATGAAAAGCAAACACTCTCTCAATTTGCTTACAAAGCGAATGATGCTATGTTACATAATGATGAAAAAGCACTTTACCCCAAGCAAGAGATATACGCTGCTTGGAATTATAAAAATAATGAGGATAATAGTGCAGTAACACTTTCCTATTGGATTAACCGTTTACAAAACTTACCTACTAAAAAGAATTATTTTGTTTCATTAAATGAGACCGAAAACATAGACCATATGATTGAACGTATTGCTTATGAACATCCACAGTTTAATGCAAAAGCCATTGAAGCACAATCTAAAAAATGGTTAATATCTGGTGTGAACCATACTTATTATGCTGGGGCTTATTGGCGTTATGGTTTTCATGAAGATGGACTTTGGAGTGCGAACGATGTAGCCAAAGAGTTTGGATGTGAGCTATGAGCCATCTATTTTATGAAGGAACGGTTTATCATAAACGATTCATACCTAAAAAACATGATTTTACTTATCCTTTTTTTCTACTCGACATTAATGTTGAACAGCTTAGTAGTTTAAAAAATAGATTCTTCTCTTTTAAAACAAAAGACCATTTTGGTAGCTCTAAAGATTTTAAAGAGAATGCGAAAGAACTCATCAAAAAGTTTGATTTTCCCACACCAAGTTCAATGCGTTTTTTAACCCTTCCTCGTATGTTTAATTATGTCTTTAATCCTATTTCTATTTTGGTTCTTTTTAATACCAATCAAAAACCTACACACATGCTTGTGGAGGTACATAACTACAATGGAGGACGTATTGTTTACCCTGTGGTTTTGGAAACTAGGAATGGTACTCAGTATAAAGGATCGGTTGAAAAAGATATGTATGTATCACCATTTTTAAAGCGTGATGGTCGTTATGACTTTGTGCTTGACTACACCCATGAACATTTAAACATTAGTATTACCCTGTATGAAGAGGAGCAAAAAACACTTATCGCCTCATTACAGAGTAAAGCCTTGGCGTATACTTCAAAAAACAGTTCAGCACTCTTTTTTCGTCATCTATTTTTAACTTTTAGAGTTGTGACTCGAACACTTTGGCAGTCTTTAAAGCTTTATGCAAAAGGCTTAAAATTTAACAGCGTTAGCGCTCAAGATCAAATAAGGAGATATTAACATGAAAGGTTTTTGGAATAAAATAGGACATAACTATTTTCAAAAAATTGAACAAGGAACACTTACGGTGACTTATCCTTGTGGAACAACCCATACTTATGGAAACAAAGGTTTCCCTGTGGTAGAGGTAAGGGTACACACGCATAAATTTTTTCAACGTTTAGCACTCTATGGAGACATCGGTTTTGCAGAAAGCTACATGGATGCTGATTTTGATACGCCGATGCTCAGTGACTTAATTACTTTGGCATTGATTAACTCGCATAAGTTAGGAACCAAGAGTGAAGACTATGGTAAAAACAGAATGCAAAACCTCTTTCCTTTTGTGAATCGTATTAAGCATTTGTTACGTAAAAACTCTAAGACCCGTTCGCAAAAGAACATTGCAGAGCATTATGACTTGTCCAATGACTTCTTTAAACTCATGCTTGATGACACCATGATGTACTCTTCGGCTATTTTTAAAAACCATGATGATGACCTCTACATAGCCCAAAAAAATAAGATTGCCCATTTAGCCAATAAACTTGGCATTAAAGAGGGTGCAAAAGTTTTAGAGATTGGTTCGGGTTGGGGTGCTATGGCAATTTACTTAGCCAAAGAACTCAACTGTGAAGTGACAACCGTAACCCTAAGTGTGGAGCAAAAAGGACTTTGTGAAGAACGTTTTAAACTGGAAGAAGTAGAAGACAAGATAGATATTTTACTTAAAGACTACCGAGACATTGAAGGAACTTTTGATGCCATTATCTCTGTAGAGATGTTTGAGGCTGTCGGTGCAGAGTATTTTGCTACCTTCTTTTCTAAGTGTGAAAGCCTACTCAAACCAAGTGGGGTTTTGGCTATGCAAGTCATTACCATTCCCGACCAGCGTTATGCTGCTTATTCAAAAAGTACGGACTTCATTCAAAAGTACATTTTCCCTGGTGGACATCTTCCAAGTGTTAACAAAGTGTTAGCCATAACAGCACAACATACACGACTCAACCTCCTACACTTAGAAGAGTTTGCTGAAGATTATGCAAAAACCTTAAACCTTTGGGACAAAAACTTCACAGACCAACTTGATGAGGTGAAAGCTTTAGGGTTTGATGACTACTTCATTCGTATGTGGAAAATGTATCTTAGTTATTGTGAGTCTGCTTTTACCACAAGAAACATTGGTTTGGTTCAGTTAGTCTTTTCCCGTGACCAAAACATGCATCTCAATAAAGGATTAATAACATGATTTTAAAAAGCTTAACAACGATTTGCACAGCCTTGTTGATAACAGGATGCTCTTCCATGCATATTGATGATTTTGCAGAGAGTCAACCAGCGTTTATTCCCCAAGAGTATTTTAATGGAAAAATGACAGCCTATGGAATCGTTAAAGATCGTTCTGGAAAGATTATTCGTAGTTTCAAAGGGGATTTGGTAGGTAGTTGGGATGCCAATGGCGTTGGAACATTGGATGAAAAGTTTGTTTATTCTGATGGAGAGAAACAAACACGTGTTTGGACCTTAACCCCTACCGATCACCCAAAAAAGTTTATGGGTACAGCTGGTGATATTATAGGTGAAGCCCCTATGGTGGTTAATGGTAACACGGTTATGATAGACTACACCATGCGTGTACCTTATGGGAATGGAACCATCGACCTTAATGTCCAAGATTGGTTACATCTACAAGAAGATGGCGTGATTATTAACCATTCTAAAATGAAAAAGTTTGGTTTTACCGTTGGGGAACTGGTAATTACCATTATAAAAGAGTAAAATATTACTTAGTAAACATAAGGGTCTTTCATGAAAAAAATAATTTTCTTTTTACTTTCTGCTTTTTCTCTTTCTCTCTTTGCTGAAGAGAGCAGTTATGAGTTGGGTTTAGGGGGAGCTGCTGTTACTTACCCCAGTTATATTGGTTCTAAATCAACCAATACTTTTATATCTCCTATTCCTTATATTCGCTATGAAGGTGAAAAAGTAAGTCTAAAACGAGGAGGGTTTCAGTATCGTTTTTTTGATAATGATGAAATAACCATTGACCTTAGTTTAGGGGCTTCCTTACCTGTCGAGAGTGAGAACTCAAATGCACGAAAAGGCATGGAAGATTTAGACTTTGCCCTTGAAGTGGGTCCTCGTTTGAACTATAAAGTTTATGAAGACCCAAAACACAAAGTAACTTTT
>CACVAR010000251.1 GCA_902727905.1 uncultured Sulfurovum sp.
GTGTCTTAAGTGGAAAATACAACCAAGACCCAGAGAATGCAGAAGGACGTTTTGCTACTTATTTAAAGTCAGTTAATAAACGTCAAAGAGCCATGGCAAACCGTTTTATGAACAACAAAACTCTAGCCTCTACCCAAAAATACCTTGGCATTGCAAAACGTGCTGGCATAGACCCTGTAACCTTAGCCACTGCATGGTCCAAACAGTTTGACTTTGTGGCTTCTACCATCATTGGTGCTACTTCAGCTGAACAGTTAGACCCTATTTTTGAAGCAATGGACTTAGAGTTAAGCTCTGAAGTGTTAGCAGAGTGTAATAAAGTACATGATGAGATTCTTTACCCAATGGGGTAGGGTGTACATTTTAAATGGTCGATAAATCGACCCTACGACATCATAAAAACCGTAGGGTCGGTTCACCGACCAAAAAAGGGTAAAAAATATAAACCCAGTAGGGTCGGTTTACCGACCATCTTCTAAAATAACCATAAACTCCAAACTATACTTTTCCCATATAAATCAAAAGAATATTAAAAAGCTTAAGCTATAATAATCCCAATACGAATAGGGAAATAAAAAATGGCACCAGAAGCAAAAGCACGTGTAAATATTGACAAGTTATTAGAAGCCAGTGGATGGGTAGTTCAAGACTATAAATCTATTAATCTTAGAGCCAATTTAGGGGTGGCTGTACGTGAGTTTCCGACAGAAAAAGGTCCAGCTGATTATATTTTATTTGTCAAAAGAAAAGCTGTTGGTGTCATTGAAGCAAAAGCAGAGGGACACACTTTGAGTGGTGTGGCTGAACAGTCAGAACGTTACTCTAAAAACTTTCCTAAAGATTTACTTCCTGATGGGGAGATACGTTTTGCCTATGAGAGTACAGGTGTTGAAACAACCTTTAGAGATAGAAAAGATATAGACACAAGAAGTAGGTATGTTTTCTCTTTTCATAAACCTGAGAGCCTTCAAGAGTGGATGAAAGAGAGTGATACACTGAGAAATCGTTTAAAGTCATTTCCTCCACTCATCACGGATGGTTTACGTGATGCACAGATAGAAGCGATAAATAACCTTGAAAAATCATTTACCAAAAATCACCCAAGAGCGTTAATACAGATGGCAACAGGTTCAGGTAAAACCTTTACAGCCATTAACTTCTCTTACCGACTCTTGAAACATGCCAAAGCTAAAAGGATACTTTTTCTGGTTGACCGTGGAAATCTTGGTGGGCAAACTTTTAAAGAGTTTCAAGCGTTTAATACCCCTGATGATGGTCGAAAGTTCACAGAGCTTTATAATGTACAACATTTGGAGTCAAATACTATCGACAGTACCAACAAAATAGTGATTACCACTATACAGCGTCTCTACTCCATGCTGAAAGGTAAAAAGAAGTTCGATGCTGAACTTGAAGAGATTGAATTGAGCAATGATATGGCTCCACAAGAGAAAGTGGATTATAATCAAGCCATTCCTCCTGAATTTTTTGATTTTATTGTAGTTGATGAGTGTCACCGTTCCATTTATGGGGTATGGTGACAGGTTTTAGAGTATTTCGATGCCTTTCTCATAGGACTTACAGCGACACCTGCTAAACCAACCTTTGGCTTTTTTAACAAAAATCTTGTGATGGAGTATTCCTATGATAGAGCTGTAGCCGATGGGGTGAATGTTCCTTTTGAAGTGTTTAGAATTAAAACTGAGATTACCCAAAAAGGGAGTACCATCAAAGCAGATGGGGATTTTAGTGTGGAGTATAGAGATAAGCTGACACGAAAAAGTCGATGGGAACAGCTTGATGAGGACAAAACCTATACGTCAAATCAACTTGACAGAAGTGTCGTTGCCAAAGATCAGATACGCACGGTCATTAAGACTTTTAAAGAGAGACTTTTTAGTGATATTTTCCCTCATCGAACCGAAGTTCCTAAAACACTCATTTTTGCCAAAGATGACAACCATGCAGAGGAGATTGTAGAGATTGTTAAAACAGTATTTGGTAAAGGTAATGAGTTTTGTAAAAAGATAACCTACAAAACCAAAGAGAAACCAAGTGACATTTTAGCGTCGTTTAGAATGGACTATAACCCACGAATTGCTGTAACGGTAGAGATGATTAGTACAGGAACCGATGTAAAGCCCTTGGAGTGTTTGCTTTTTTTGAGAGACGTAAAAAGTCGAAACCATTTTGAACAGATGAAAGGAAGGGGAACACGAACCATTTCACCTACCGAACTTAAAAATGTTACCCCTGATAATGAGCATAAAACCCATTTTATTTTAGTAGATGCTGTTGGGGTAACAGAGAGTACCAAAACAGATTCACGACCTTTTGAAAGACAACGAACGGTGAGTTTTGAAAAGCTTGTTCAGTCTGTAGCCATAGGTAAACAAGATGATGACACCTTAACCACACTGGCTGGAAGACTTGCAAAGCTGGGTCAAACACTGACCAAAGAGCAAAAAGAGAAGATAGAGAAAAAAGCTGGAAAACCTTTGTCTAAAATAGTGAACAATCTTATGGATGCCCTTGACCCTGACAAGGCAGAAAAGCTTGGTAAAGAAGAGCTGGTTGATAGAGCCTGTGAACCTTTTGATGACCCTGACTTTAGAGAGCTGATTATTAAGATTAAAAAGAATACGGAACAGCTTATAGACGATATTAGCAATGATACGGTATTGGAAGCAGCATTTAGTGAGTCATCTAAAGAGAATGCACAGGGTGTGGTACAAGATTTTAAGTCTTACATTGAAAAGCATAAAGATGAGATAGATGCATTATCTATCATCTACAATCAAAACTATGCCAAACGGCACTTGACCTATGAGATGATAAAGGAGCTGAGTGAAACACTTAAAAAACCTCCTTTGATGTTGAGTACCTCAAAACTTTGGAGAGCTTATGAACAATTGGATGTTTCTAAGGTTAAAAAGGCAAATCCTGACAGGCTTTTAACAAATATCATACAAGTTGTACGCTACACTCTCGGTCATAATGAGGTGCTAAGAGGTTTTGATGAAAAGGTCAATGAAAATTATGAAGAGTTTATCAAAGCAAAAGCCTATACACGAGAACAAATCCATCTTTTAGCTCAAATCAAAGATAAGATCATCAATAACTCATCGGTAGAAGTAGAGGAGTTAAAAGAGAATGATCAAGAGTTACTTTTAAATATGTATCATGAGTTTGGTAATGCGTATAAAGATGTGATAGAAGAGTTAAATATTAAATTGGTGGCGTAAATAATTGAATAGTACAGAAAAGAAAGATTGTGATAGTTTACCAACTGGATGGAGAAAAACAAGCTTAGGTGAGCTTACATATCAGTTTTCAAAAAAAATAACTCCTAATTTAAATTCAGAGTATAAATTTATAGGAATGGATTGTATTGAAAAAGATACGCTAAAGCCATCTTTTCTCCATGAGTTTAAAGATTTTAAAAGTTCTGGAAACTTTTTTCAAGAAGGTGATGTTTTGTATGGTCGCTTAAGACCCTACTTAAATAAAGTTTATCAAGCAGAATTTAATGGTGTTGCATCTGGTGAATTTATTGTAATGAATTCAACAGAAAACATAGTAAATAAATTCCTTATGTATATATTACATAGTAATCAGTTCGTTCATTGGTCAAATGCTTTAGCTTCAGGAGATAAACCGAGAGTAAAATATAATCAAATATCGAATTATCCAATTCAACTCCCTCCAAGAAACGAACAAAAAAGAATCGTATCAAAAATAGAAAAACTCTTTTCAAATCTTGACAATAGTGATAAGTACTTACTGCATTTAGAAAAACAGTTAAAACGATATAGACAGAGTGTTCTTAAAAGTGCGTTTGAAGGAAATCTCCCATATGAATATATTAAAACAAACTTATCTAAAGTTGTAACACAGATTTCTATAAAAAGAATGCCTATTGATTGTCCAGAAGCACACTTTATTGGTATGGATTGTATTGAGAAAGATGCTTTGAAACCACATTTTACATATAAATTTAAAGACTTTAAAAGTGCAGGAAATGAATTCTCAAAAAATAATTTATTATATGGAAGGTTACGACCTTATTTAAATAAAGTTTATTTAGCTGAATATGATGGTGTTGCTTCTGGTGAATTTATAATATTAAAAATGAATGAAGATATTTTAGGAGAATATATAAAATATCTTTTACATTCTCAAGAGTTTGTAAACTGGTCCAATGCACAAGCTACAGGAGATAAACCAAGAGTTAAATTTAGTCAAATTATTAAATAAGTACCCAACAAGAATGAAACACTAAGAAAAGTTTATCCTATAATGTTTACCATAATTATTAAATATTTTTTGGATATAAAGAATCATATTATCCCAGCTCAAATAAGCCGAATAATCAATCC
>CACVAR010000252.1 GCA_902727905.1 uncultured Sulfurovum sp.
GCATCTCTCTTGTTATGGCTTCTTTAATGATTTTTTCATCATAAGACTTCACAAAAGTTCTTACTCCTTGACGCTCAACAGGTGGGGTTAAAATCTCTGAAAAAGTTTTGACCTGAGACATTGCCATATTGAGTGAACGTGGAATTGGGGTTGCAGACATGGAGAGTAAATGCACATCAATGGCTATCTCTTTAAGTGCTTCTTTCTGTTTTACCCCAAACTTATGCTCTTCATCGATGATGATAAATGCTAGATTTTTAAACTTAGCTTTCAATAATGCATGGGTTCCTACTACCATATCTACCCGTCCATCTTCCAAGGCTTCAAGTAACGCTTTCTTCTCTTTACCTGTGGTATATCTGTCTAGTTTTCCTATCGTGATCTCATACTTTGCAAAACGTTCTTTCATGCTTTTAAAATGTTGTGAAGAGAGTAAAGTTGTGGGAGCTACCATGGCTGACTGATAACCATTTTTCCATGCCATGTACATTCCATTCATGGCAACTTCTGTTTTACCAAAACCAACATCAGCCGAAAGAAGTCTGTCCATCATACGACCTTCACTCATCTCAGACATCATGGACTTAATGGCTTCTCTTTGATCTTCAGTGTGAATAAACCCAGCATCTGCAATAAAGAGTTCATGGTCAAGGTCATCACGTTTAAATTTAATTCCTTTTTTTAGATGACGCTGGGCCGAAAGATTAATGAGTTCGGCAGCAATGGCAAAGAGTTTTTCTTTTACCTTCCCTTTGAGTTTTTTGAAACTTGCTTTGCCCATTCTGTCTAAAACAGGTAATGAACCTGAATCAGCCACAAAACGGTCAATGGTATTTAAGTTTTCAACTGGAATTAAAAGTGCATCCTCATTTTGATAATGAATCAATACAAACTCACGTGTTGCACCCAAAACCACCCTTTTCTCAACCCCTTTAAAAAGCCCTACTCCGTGATTTTCATGAACAATATAGTCACCCAATTTTAGCTCATCCAATATAATAGATGCTTTTTTAACTTTCTTACGCTTAACAGGCTTATTAAGCGAGATAATTACCTCTTCTTCAGAGATAAGATTAACAATAATGTCTTCATAAACGAATTGAATATTTTCAAAAGAGTTAAGCTCTGAACTTCGAACAATGGATTCATTTTTAGCGATAACAGTAATACGTTTGTGTTTGTTTGATTCTAAAATAGCATTGGGTTTTATAACTTCCAATTCACGTACTTTAGCTGACTGAGGAATGACAGGCAATTTAAAAGATTCTCTATGAATGAGAGGAGTATCTAAAGAATAGATTTCATCTAACTCTTCTTTCATATTCGTAAGTAATAAACTCTCAAAGCTCTCTAAATAGTTTTCAGCAAAATCATCTAAATACCAAAAACCTAAAGAATCAATGTCTTTTACAAAAGAGTCCAATGTACTTTTTTCTACACGTGCTTTTAAGGCATTGTATTCTTCTTCCTCAAAACCTAAAAGTGCAGGAATAATTTCTATAGATTCTATCTCTTCTTTATCACTTTTTTGGGAATCGACTGAAAAAGTTCGGATGCTTTCGACATCTTCATCAAAGAGTGAAAGTCTATAAGCTTTTTCTCCACCTAAAGGATAAATATCTAAAATATCCCCACGAAAAGAGACTTCTCCTTTTTGCGTCACAATGTCTACAAAATGGTAACCCCAATGGTAAAGTTTATCTTTTAACACATTTAAATTTAACGTAGCTGCAAACTCAATTTCAAAGGTCTTAAAGTATGTTTCTTTAGGTAAAGGTAGGAGTAGTGTTCTTAAAGGCGCGACCAAAAGCTTTTTTTCTTTGCAAGAAAAATAAGCATGTAAAGCTTCAATGAGCTCATAAAACTCTACTTGAAAGGAACGTAGATCATCACCTTCACTCAGCCGTAAATCTGGTAAAATAAAAGATTTGTAATTTAAAAGGGTAGCAGTATCAGCAGTTTTTTGAGCTTCTTTATCATTTTTACAGACAAAGAGCATCTTACTCTTAAGCTGAATATCTTCAGAACAAAGATATTCATAAACATCAGATTGTCTCATTTCTCTCTTTTTTAACTAAGATATTTTGGATGAATAGACGATTTTTTTAATAACCGATTTTTCTTGGTTGCACAATGTGTACATCTGAAATTTCATCACGTTCAATACGACCAGATACAATTTTTGTTTCACCCTCAAAAACAGCATTTGGCTCAATGATAATATTGTTAACTTTAACATCACCATAAACTTTACCATATGGCATAATATCTATTACCTCACCCGTATAGTTTCCTCTAAACTCTCCAGAAACTAGTAGTTTGGCTGCTTGGATTTCACCTGAGACACGTCCACTTTTTCCCACAACAACCTCCCCTTGTGAGATAATTGAACCTTCAAACTCTCCATTTAAAAGAATGTTCCCTTCACATCTTATCTCTCCCTTGATAGATGTACCAGGAGTAATAATACTCGCCGAACTGACCATGCTAGGTTTTTTCTTCTTCTTTCCAAAAAATGCCATTTTGTTTTCCTTTGTAATTGTGATATGCAGATATTATATCAGATTATTATTTATTTTTAATATAATCTTATGTTTTGTTGGTTTTTGTTTAAAAATGCTTCTACAACATAAAATGAACCAAAAACTAAATAGGATTTATCTGGGTCTATTTTATCAAACTTTTCATAACTAATATCTAAGTTTTCTAGTGTATCTATCAAAAGGTTCGAAGCTAAAGCTCTTGGAGTTTCTATTTCTATAATTTCTACATTTTGAATATAAGGTTTAAATAATTTTAAAATGTTTGTATAGTCTTTATCCTCTAAAGTGTTATAAACCAATGTAGGCTTATTTTTTTCTTTTGAAAGTGCTTTTGTAATTGCCTTTGCAGCTAATAAATTATGCCCTACATCAAGCCTAATATTTTCAGAAAGTTGATAGAAACGTCCAAAAAGTTTTATCTTTGAAATGTCTTCAATTCTATATTTCAATTCCAAAATATTTAAAGCATATAGTGCCGACAAAGTATTTTCAAAAAGGTAGTCACTCCAAGCTAATTTATCTGTCTCTTTTTTTATGGCCATGTACTCCTGTGATCTACTGGTTAGCCATTGAGCAACATCATACATTTTTGCTTTTTTTTCTTCTACTATACTATTAGCTACAGTATAAACGTCATCATAAACTTGCATAGAGAGTACAAAGTTCTTCTCTATAGAGTTCATCTTTGTTCTAGCTATCTCTTCAATGGTATTACCTAAAAAGTCTTGATGATCAAGCCCAATAGGAGTAATAACAGAAAGTGATTTAGAACATACATTAGTAGCATCAAATTCACCACCAAGACCAGCTTCTAGAACAATTACATCTAGGTCTTCCATAACAACAAAAGCCAAAAGTGTTGTGTACTCAAAATAGCTTAGAGCGTCACTCATCTCTTCACCTAAAATTGCATAAAGTTTATCGTGAGCAAGACTTAAAGTCTCATCTGAAACATCTTCTCCTTCAATCCACATACGTTCATTAAATTTTAAAATATGAGGGGAAGAGTAATGTCCAACTTTCATGCCAGAAAAATGAAGTAATGACGCCATAATACGACCAGTACTTCCCTTCCCATTTGTTCCCACAATATGAATGGTTAGAGGTTGTCTGATATATGGCTTTAAAAGTGCATAAGCTTTATGTACACGTTCATGGTCTATCTCTTTATAATATAACGGTTTTTCTTCCAAAAAAGATAAAAAACTATTCTTTAGAGAGTTATTTCCCATCTGCTAAAAGCCCTTTAACAGATATGTAAGTTATAAATTCATCTAATGCTTTTAATGAACCTTGTTCAATGGCTTTTAATCGTAAATCATTAGAAATGATAGCTGAAGGACGTATAGGAAATTCAAAACGACCAATAATTTTTCGATGTTCTTTAACTTTCCCTTTTTTAAACATAAAATCTAATGTTATATGTGCTTGATAAAAAACAACATATCCGTTTCGATCATACTGTAAAGGAATAAAACGAATATCTTTATAATATACATAAATACTACTATCGGCATCTTCCTTTTTACTTATTTTTCTTTTCAAACGCGTTTGTAGTGCAATGTTCAAGGCATCTTTAGTAAGGACAGCATTCTCCGGATCTGAAAGAGATACATCCACTTCAGTATAAACTTTTTGTCCCATAAGATTTTGAACATAATGAGCTGCCGGTTTATATCCACAAGATACAAAGGTTATAAGGGTAATAAGTAATAAGTAATAAGTTTTCATTGTTGTTTCCTAGTTTTATTAGGATAAAAAAGGGGAAAGTGGTACGTCCATCAGGATTCGAACCTGAGACCTTCGGTACCGCAAACCGATGCTCT
>CACVAR010000253.1 GCA_902727905.1 uncultured Sulfurovum sp.
TTAGAAAAGAGAGAGTTTAAGCTATTTTATTCACAAGAGAGCTTTTCTCTTGTGAAATTTTTACTCCTCTACTTAAACTTATCTTTTTTATTAATAAATTTTTAAGAAAATAAGCTTATAATTATATAATTTAAGTAAATATTTATATTTAAAACTATAATGAGTACAGTTTTACGAAATATTGGTTTATATGCAAAAAATGCTCAAGATAAGAATGAAACAGTCAAGCCTTTACAAGCTAGTATATTTAACAGTATAAAGGGTGTTGATAGTGCTTTAGTTGTTAATGAACTAGCATACAATGACTATATAAGAACGAACCCTAGTAAGTTTTCTATGCCTGTGAAAGTAGATGAAGTAAATGTGATGATTGAAGGTGTTAACCTTGAAGAATCACATAGCTTAACAGTAGAAAAAGATGGTCGTTTATCTGTAATAGGCACAGGTATAGTGAACTCTTTTGTAGAGATAGTCTTTCCTGATAATAGTAGTGAGAAAGTTCGTATTGATGAGTTTGGATACTATAATGAAACTAACTCATTACAACCTCAGCCTGAGGGAAATGTAACGGTTATTCAAACAAATAAAAAAGGTGAAGTTTTATTTGAAAAGATAAGGGTTTATACTGATAAAACGAAACCTAGTGTGCCGAGTGTTAAATTTATTTTATCAGAACCTGATGAGATGATTAGTATTTACGGTAAAGCAGAAGCGTTGAGTGATATTAATATGAGTCTTGAAGAGAATAAAACATTATTAGTACCAGTAAATGAAAAAGGTCAATACTCTATAACTTTAGCACAAGACAAAGTGTTTGATAAAAATATCTCTGTAAGAACCATAGATCTTAATGGAAATAGTTCGCTTCCTAAGTATGCACTTTATGAGAAGCCTAAAGTAATTGAATTAGAAGATACAAATGAAAGTGCTGAAGAGAATTATAAACAAGTTGTTAAGGGTATTTCCATAACTGTCGATGACAATAGTACAATGAAAAATACTGAGAATAATGATAGCGTTGACATAGCTGAAGAAGCGTATAGTGATACATGGGAGGATGAAGCATTAACAGAAAATAATCTTACTTTAGATGTTAATCCTTTCCCTAGTTATATTACTGGTTCACAAGCTGAGGTACAAAAAAAAGAAGAATCTTTAATAACAAACCTTGGAGCAATTACATTTCTTGAAGATATAGATGACGAAAGTGCAAATGATGATGAAGAGTGGTACTTTAAAGTTGAAGAAGCACTTATGACTTATTTTGAATTTTTAAATCCAGACTCTATTTTACAAGAAAATCATACCATGATTAAAATGAATAGAGATGAGATTGAAGAGGAGCTTAGCATAAGTAAATCTAACAATACTGTAGAAGTTTCTTATGTTGAGTATAAAGAGAACATTGGTACTTGTATGGATGCCATGCAAACAGCATACATTAGGGTCAATAGAGACCAGACCTTAAGTTCTGGTTATAGTGTAGATGGTATTGATTGCGAAGAGTATAAGAAAGATGCTACAGCTAGCCGACATTTTGAAAAAGGGACAAAGTCTCTTATAAGAGCAACGACTAGCGAAGAAAAAGAGAGGTTTTCAAAGGCTTCAGTCGTTATTGAAATAGAAACTGAATTAGGTGATGAACCCATCTATTTAGGAGGACGATAATGTATAAAAGATTATCTGTCATTTTTATGTTATTGGTAGGTTTCATATTTTCAGCATGTGATTCAAGTGAAAATAGAATTAGTACAAATATAGAAAGTAAAAGCTTAGAAAGTAAAAACTTAGAGAGTGAAAAGATGAAGACAGCTGTCTTAGGAGTAGAGGTGAAAGATATTCCTTTTTGTGGTACAGATGGAGTCTCTTCAGCTTTAGAGGTAAAGGCTAAAAGTAAAATAGAAAAGCAGGGTACTGAAACAACGAAAATCAAGATTTGGCACTATCAAGATAGTAGCGAATTTCTTTGCTTACTTTCAGGGGATGCTGTAGTAGTTATAGAGAATAATTAAGCTAAGTCTGAACAATAGCATTTTGGGTGACTTATTAAGCAACTTTCACTACAATAATAGGATGAAAAAATTATCATCTTTAATCTTATATATTTTATTTTCAACTTCACTTTATGCTAACGTTTGGAACTCTCCACAAAGTGCTGATAAAAAAGATCAAAACATTCTTTTTAGCTCATTTAATTTAGCCTATAAAAATTTAGACCCTGTACGTTCTTACTCTAAACGTGAATCGGTTATTATTTCTCATATTTATGAACCTGTAGTAGGCTATAATTTTCTGAAAAGACCTTATGTTTTAGAACCTTTGACCTTAACTAAAATGCCAAATATTAGTTATTTAGACAAGGCAGGTAAAGAGCTTAATAAAGATAGCAACAATGTTGCTTTTTCAAAATATACTTTTTCATTACAAAAAGATATTTTATATCAAAATCATCCATGTTTTATAGAAGAAAATTTAAATCTAAGTGATGAAGACTTTTCCAACATAGAAACGCTGAATGATTTTGAAAAAGTCTCTACAAGAGTGTTAACAGCTTATGATTATGCCTATGCCATTAAGCGTATGGCTATTCGACAAAACCATTCACCTATTTTAGACATTATTCAGTCGTATATTGTGGGCTTAGATTCCTTTTCTAAAGAGATTACTAAAGTAGTTAAAGAGAAGAAAGAAAAGAATCAAAAAATAGATTTAAAAGCTTATAACATTGAAGGGGTAAAAGTTTTAAATGAGCAGACTTTTAGCATTACGCTTAAAGGTAAATATCCTCAATTTCTTTACTGGATGAGTATGAACTTCTTTGCTCCTATCCCTTGGGAAGCAGATTTGTTTTATCAGCAAGAAGCTTTGATTACTAAAAACATAACATTGAATACTTCCCCTGTTGGAACAGGAGCGTACTATTTGGCTGAAAATAATCCCAATAAACAAGTAAGACTTGTAGCCAATCCTAACTATAGAGATGTTTTTTATCCAACACTTTCAGAAGAAGAAATAGCGAATTCAAATGTACCCAAAGAATTACTGCTAGATGCTGGTAAAAAAGTACCATTTATTGAAGAGGTAGTTTATTCATTGGAAAAAGAGGGTATACCTTTGTGGAATAAATTTTTACAAGGTTATTATGATGCATCTGGTATCTCTTCAGAAGCATTTGATAAAGCCATTAATGTTTCATCTATTGGAGAGATGGGGCTTAGTGAAGAGATGGCTGAAAAAGGAATTAAGTTAAAAGGCTCAGTTGAACCAAGTATTGGTTATCTTGCTTTTAATATGCTAGATCCCATAGTCGGTGGATATACAGAGTCTGCTAAGAAACTACGTCAAGCCATTAGTATTGTTCAAAATGAAGAAGAGTACATTACAATTTTTATGAATGAAAGAGGAATCCCAGCTCAAAGTCCTATTCCTCCTTCTATCTTTGGTCATGTTGAAGGTGAAGAGGGAACGAATCCTTTTGTCTATGATTGGGTTGATGGAAAACGTGTTCGAAAATCTATCGAGGTAGCCAAAAAATTGTTAGCTGAGGCAGGTTACCCTAATGGTGTTTCTAATGAGAATGGAAAAGCTTTGGTATTAAATTATGATACCACAGCTTCTGGACCAGATGATAAAGCACGTATGGATTGGCGACGTAAACAGTTTGCTAAGTTGGGTATACAACTGGTCATTCGTGGAACTGACTATAACCGTTTTCAAGACAAAGTAAACAAAGGTAAAGCTCAACTTTTTTCATGGGGTTGGAATGCCGATTATCCAGACCCTGAGAATTTTCTTTTTTTACTCTATGGTAAAAATGGAGCAGTAGCTACCAATGGTGCAGGGGTAAACTCAGCGAATTATGATAATCCGAAGTTTAATAAACTTTTTGATGAGATGAAAACCATGGAAAACTCACCTGAACGTTTAGAGATTATTAAAAAAATGTTAACGATAGTTCAAGAAGATGCTCCTTGGGTATGGGGTTTACATCCTAAAAGGTTATCGCTTCATCATGAATGGTTTGAAAACATTTACCCTCATGCCATGTCTGATGATACATTAAAATACAAACGTATTGATGCCAAGCTTAGAAGTGAAAAACAAGAGGAGTGGAACCAGCCAGTTGTATTACCTTTGGTACTTTTTTTCTTGATTCCTTTGCTGATGGCTTATCCTCTTTATCGTGCTTATCAGAAGAGACAGAGGGCTGTTGTGAGTGAAAAATGATTTTAAGATTTTACGTTATAATAAATTAAAGAACAAAAAGGATAGACCTATGGAAAATACTAATAATATAGAGATACCTATGAATAAGGAACTTCAAGATTTTCTTACTTAT
>CACVAR010000254.1 GCA_902727905.1 uncultured Sulfurovum sp.
TTAAGCATGAAAAAGTTTTAGAAGTGTGGACAAAAAAAAATGGAAAGAACATTCATTTAGTTAATTATCCGTTCACTGCATTCTCAGGAATATTAGGACCTAAATTCAAAGAGGGAGACTATCAAATCCCTGAAGGAATCTATGGAATTTCCTATTTAAATCCGAACAGTAAATACCATCTTTCTATGCGAGTGAATTATCCTAATGCTTTTGACAAAAAAATGGCACGACAAGAAAAGCGTACCAACCTAGGAGGAGATATTATGATACATGGTAGCAATGTAACTGTTGGTTGCATTCCAATTGGTGATGATAAAATTGAAGAACTCTATTTTTTAGCTGAGAAAGTTGGTATACGTAATATCAAAGTTATTCTGGCTCCTGTAGATTTTCGACGAATGGAAGTAAAGATTACTAAAAAGAACAAACGCCCTTGGCTTAAAGACTTATATGCCCAAATAAAAAAAGAGATGAAACCCTTTATCTCAAAGTAACAACATTTTTGCTAAAATACCCACAATTTATAACTTAGGGTTTTACAATGGATATTAGACAAAGTTTTCTAGATTTTTTTCAGAGCAAAGGACACACTTTAAATGCAAGTAGTCCACTAGTACCCATCGATGATGATGGCACACTAATGTTTGTTAATGCTGGAATGGTTCCTTTTAAAAGCATCTTCACTGGAGATGCCCCTATTCCTAACCCTCCAAGAGCAACTTCTTCTCAAACTTGTATTCGTGCTGGTGGTAAACACAATGACCTTGACAACGTAGGTTACACAGCACGACACCATACGCTTTTTGAAATGTTAGGGAACTTCTCTTTTGGAGACTACTTTAAAGAAGAGGTAATGGCATACGCATGGGAGTTCATTACTTCAGAAAAATACTTAAACTTACCAACTGAAAAACTTTGGGTAACGGTTCATGAAGATGATGATGAAGCGTATGCATTATGGCAAAAACATATCTCTAAAGATCGTATCATGAAATTTGATGACAAAGAAAACTTCTGGGCAATGGGTGACACAGGTGCCTGTGGACCATGTTCAGAAATTTTCTATGACCAAGGAGAAGAACACTTTAACGGTTCAGAAGACCACATGGGTGGAGAAGGTGACCGTTTCTTAGAAATCTGGAACTTAGTATTTATGCAATACGACCGAAGTGAAGATGGGACACTTACCCCTTTACCTAAACCAAGCATCGACACAGGTATGGGTTTTGAACGCGTTGCAGCCATTAAAGAAGGTGTTTTAAACAACTACCACTCTACACTTTTCATGCCATTCATTGACCAAATCTCTGAATTAGTCGGTACAAAATATGACTACGATGCTTCTAACTCAGCATCCTACCGAGTGATCGCCGATCACTTACGTTCATGTTCATTCCTTCTAGCACAAGGGGTAAACTTTGACAAAGAAGGACGTGGATATGTTCTAAGAAGAATCATGCGTCGTGCCATTCGTCATGGTTACCTACTTGGACTACGTGAACCATTCATGTACAAAATGGTAGATACCCTAGTAAAGGTTATGGGCGACCAATACACTTACTTAGGTGAAAGAGCTGAAAGTATTAAAGCTTCTATGAAACTTGAAGAAGAGCGTTTCTTTAAGACCATTGAAGATGGGATTAAACTTTTTAATACTGAGCTTAAAAACACCACCGACATGTTCAACGGTGAAGTAGCCTTTAAACTTAATGACACTTATGGATTCCCTCTTGACCTTACCGAAGACATGTTAAGAGAAAAGAACATCAAACTTGACCTTGATGCTTTCCATGCTAAACTTGATGCCCAAAAAGCACAGTCAAAAGCTGGTTGGAAAGGGACAGGAGAAGCAGCAGCTACGGGTGACTTTAAAACGCTAAAAGAACGTTTTGGTGTAAATGAATTTGTAGGATACACAGAGACTTCAAACAATACCAAAGTATTAGCCCTACTCGATGAAAACTTTAAAAAAGTTCAAGAGTTAAATGGAAAAGGTTGGGTTTACTTAGCAGAAACTCCTTTCTACGCTGAATCAGGTGGACAAACAGGTGACACAGGGATCTTAGACTTTAATGGTGCAAAAGCAACCGTTAAAGTACTCGATACTAAAAAATTTATGGAAATGAATCTTTCAGAAGTTGAAGGAAGTATCCAAGTGGGTGATGCAGTAGAAGCACTGGTTCACAATACCAGAGTAGAAATTGAACGTCACCACTCAGCAACACACCTACTTCATGCAGGACTTAGAGAACTTCTTGGTGAACACATTGCGCAAGCAGGTTCACTGAACGATGACAAACGTTTGCGTTTCGACTTCTCACATCCACAAGCCATGACAGCCGAAGAACTAGCACAAGTAGAAGCATGGGTGAATGACAAAATTTCAGGAAATGCTGCTGGTGTTACGCGTATTATGACTGTAGATGATGCAAAAGAAGCTGGTGCCATGGCTCTCTTTGGTGAAAAATATGGAAACGAAGTACGTGTAGTAAACTTTGGAGAAGCTTCCATAGAACTTTGTGGAGGAACCCATGTTAATAACACTTCTGAGATTGGTCTTTTCATGATTACCAAAGAGTCAGGTGTTTCAGCAGGCGTACGAAGAATCGAAGCTGTTTGTAGTAAAGCAGCCCTAGCAGAAGTGCAAGCCTTAAGAGAAACACTCACAGAAGTCAAAACAGAGCTTAAAAACCAAAACCCAATGGCTGGTATTAATAAACTCAAAGAAGAGGTGAAAACACTCAAAACAGAGCTTAAAACGGCACTCTCTTCAACTAAAAAAGAGTTAACAGCTTCAGAAATTAATGGAGCTACGGTTATTGTCGATGTTGTAGAAGCAGGTGACATTAAAGAGCTTATTGATGAAGCGAAAAATAAATACCCGAACATTGCCATTATGCTTTTTCAGAAAAAAGGTGAAAAAGTTCTCATTGCTTGTGGTTCAAAAGAGACCAAAGTAAAAGCTGGAAACTGGATTAAAGAGATAGCACCTGTTCTTGGTGGTGGAGGTGGAGGTCGTCCAGACTTCGCCCAAGCTGGTGGTAAAGATGCTTCAAAAATAGCTGACGCTAAAGAGAAAGCCTTGGCTTACTTAGCAGAAAATCTCTAAGGCAAATGGTCATGGCTGAACTATTTAATAACTATGCAAATATAATTGTATTTCTACACGTACTCTCAGCCATTATTTGGATAGGAGGAATGATAGCCATTCGTTTAGCTGTACACCCTACCATGCAAAGCATTGAAGAGCCTAAAATAAAATTGGGTAAAACTTTAATGTTAGTGGGTAAGTTTTTTAATATAGTCATGCCTTTTATTGTCATTATCTTACTAACAGCCCTCATTTTAACCTCGGCTACTACTCAAAGTACGGAACATACACTTAAGTTCATTATTTGGGGTATTATGACAGCTAACTTTGCATGGATGTATTTTAAACGAAGTAAAGCTCAGAAACTTTTTGACGCAGGTAAACTTCCTGATGCAAAAGCAACCATTGCATTAATTCCTAAACTCCTACTTCCTATTAACATTATACTTGGAATTATCGCCCTTTGGTTAGGTGTGGAATTACGGGGGTTGTAGGGTGTTTTCCCTGAAAATACCATCAAATCTAAACCTCAATATTTATTAAAATTTTTAACATAATTAAGACGGTGTTTTCGTGGGAAAACACCCTACAGGACATATATGATACATCTCGCTTCAAACTCACAATCACGTGCTTTACTACTTAACAAATTTAACATAGAATTCAAACAGCAAGCTCCAAGCTATGATGAAGAGCAAATCAGAACCCGAGCAGCCAAAGACTTTGCTTACATTGCCTCTAAAGGAAAACTAGAAGCAGCCATCCAAGAGTTTGGATTAGAAACTCCCCTACTTACAGCTGACTCAGTTATCGTCTCGGCGAATAAAGAACTACTTAGAAAACCAAAAAATATAGACGATGCCAAAAGAATTTTAGAACTGCAATCAGGTTCTAGCATTGCCATTATCTCTGCCATGCATTACAAAACCAAAACCTTGTACCTCTCGGATGTCTCAGCTACCTATTATAACTTTGACACCTTTGAACCAAAAGAGTTAGACGCTTATTTAGAGAGCAACTTATGGGATGGAAAAGCTGGAGGCTGTATGGTTGAAGGTTTCTGTAAAAAGTACATCAAGTCGGTTCAAGGTTATGAAAGTACGGCTATGGGACTTTCTGTTGAAAAACTACTTCCTTGGTTAAACAAATAACATGTACGAAAAAGAACTCAACGCTATCAAAAAGTCTGGACGTTTTCGTCAAAGAAAAGTATGGGACAAGCAGTTAATTGACTTTGCT
>CACVAR010000255.1 GCA_902727905.1 uncultured Sulfurovum sp.
AGACTTTGGCGAGAGACTTAGTTGAATTAACTAAGACACATACCATAGATGATAGTGCTATTTATGACCAATTCCCTCATACACAGCATGTAGAGTCAGGTGTGTTTTTAAGAAAGAAATAAATCTATTCAATGGCATCATCAAAATGTCGTGTGTTAAAATTATAAATTTCAACAGCACCAGATCCGATGTCGTACCACCAACCTTCTAGTTCAATTTTATCATGAATTAAATTGTCTTGAATATAAGGGTATTCCATGAGACGTTGTAACGAAACAATGATGTTATGTTTTTCAGTCAATTCAAATATATTTTTGTTTTTATTGGCGTGGACTTCTAACATGGAGGCACTTTTTGCTGGTGTAATATGGCTTAACCATTGGTCTACGTGGTTGAGTTTCTGTTCCCCTTCTTTAGCTTTGTGATACATGTAGGCACAGGCACCACAGTTACTGTGACCTAAAATCACAATTCTTTTAATATGTAATACATTTACTGCATATTCTATAGAAGCTTGAGTTGAACCTTTTGCAGGAAAGTAAGGAGGCACAATGTTTCCGATATTTCTAATAATAAATAGTTCACCAGGGTGAGCATCGAGTAAGAGAGCAGGGTCAATACGACTGTCACTGCAAGTTATAATCATGGTTTCAGGTTTTTGACTTTTTGAGAGGTTTGAGAAGAGTTCTTTGTTTTCGATGAAGTATTGCTTCATGAATTTGGAGTAGCCGTCTTTTTGTAGTTTATCCATTTTTTCACGCTTTGTGTTTTTTTTTAATATTTTATATGTAATATGCTTCATGTACACTTGTTGCCTTAGCTCAAAAAACTAAAAGTTGTTAAATTTATAAAACTCTTCCATACTCATCATGTAGAGTCAGGTGTTTTTCTGAGAAAAAAATAACATTTATATTATATCCTAACGTTCAATTAACGAACTTTTGATACAATCAGCAATTATATTAATTAGGATAGTCATGTTAAAACATATTTTTTCAATAAAAATAGCCGTTTTGGTTCTTTTTATTTTTGGGGCTCTTGTTGGAGGTGCTACGTTTATTGAAAACGACTATGGTACTCAGACAGCTAGAGCACTTATTTACAATGCGCAATGGTTTGAATACTTCTTACTATATTTTATATTACTCTTACTTTACAATATGATGAAGTATAAGAGTTATAAGTCAAAACCTTCTGTTTTTATGTTTCATACGGCATTTTTAGTTATTGCTATTGGTGCAATTATTACACGTTATGTAGGTTATGAGGGTATTATGCATATTCGTGAAGGGGGAATCTCTTCAAGTATGATTTCTGCTGAGAAAGTTTTAAAAATACATGTTGAAAATGGAGAAGACAGTGTTGACTATGAACAAAGTGTTCTTTATTCATCTATGACTAAAAATTCTTTTTCAAAAAGCTGGGATGTTAAGGACAAAGAAGTTTCTGTAGAGTTAGTACGTTATTTACCTGCAGCAACCAAAGAGCTAGCCTCTGATACAGTCAATGGTAAAAGAGTTTTAGAACTTATGGTAGCTGCTGGAGGAAAAGGAAAGCCTGTTTTTGTTTCTGAAGGTGAATTTTATGATGCTGGAACATTTTTCTTAGCTTATAATAGTAAACTTTCTAATGCTAAAAAACCAGTCTTAAGTATTCGCTCTAAGGCAGATAATACCTTAGAAGTAGAGAGTGACTTTGACATGAAAACACTCTCCATGACAACACAAAAAGAGGCTAACCTCACAAAAGGTATAAATCCTTTTAGTACTAAGATGCTTTATCAGTTTGGTGAAAACTCTGTAGTACTTAAAGAGCAACATGAAAAATCGACCATGAAGTATGTAAGTAATTCACTTAAAACTAAAAATGGTTTACCAGAACTTGTTACTTATAAAGTCAGTGTTGATGGTGAAGAAAAAATGGTTGACTTATTTGCTTATGCTGGAAACGTTGCTAAAATTAAAACTGTTAATGTTGGTGGTTTAGATGTTTCTCTTTATATGGGTGTTAAAAAAATAGCCATTCCATTTTCAATTAAGTTAATTAATTTTGAATTAGAACGTTATCCTGGTTCTAACAGTCCTTCAGCTTACTCTTCTGATGTTGAGCTAATTGATCGTTCAAAAGGAATAGATGGAATGCCTTATAAAATTTTTATGAACCATGTACTTGACCATAGAAGTTACCGTTTCTTCCAGTCTTCTTATGATCAAGATGAAAAGGGAACAATCCTTTCAGTAAACCATGACCCTGGAACTTGGCCTACTTATATAGGGTATATGTTATTAACATTGGGAATGCTTTGGAATTTAATTGATAAAAATGGACGTTTTCAGAAGTTACTTAAAGGTGCAAGAAAACTTCAGAATGGAAAGTTGCAAAGTACGGCAGCTATTCTTATAACACTCTTTGCTTTATCTTACACCACTCCTCTTCAAGCAGCTAAACTACCAACGCTTGATGCCAATATGACGAAGATGATTACTGCTTACCCTGAAGAGGTAAGTGAACAGTTTGGAAAGCTTGTTTTACAAGATACACGTGGGCGTATGAAGCCTGTAGATACCTTAGCACACGAAATCATTGCTAAGTTGGCTGGTAAAAGTAGCATTTATGGTGTTGAACCAAGTGCGATGATGCTTGGTATGACGGTTAACCCTAAGAAGTATCAAAAAATCCCTATGATAAAAGTTCAGCATACTCGAATTGTTAAAGAACTGGGTATGCCTGAAGGTACAGTTTATGCAACTTTTCTTGATTTTTTCACAGCAGATGGTGACTACAAACTACGTGAGCAGATGAATGAGTCGGTGCGTAAAAAGCCTTTAGATAAAAACCTTTATGATAAAGAATTGGTTAAAGTAGATGAACGTTTAAATGTTGCTTACATGATTTATACAGGAGCATTACTCCAAATTTATCCTGTGCCTAATGATGCTAATAATAAATGGATGAATCCTCAAGATGCTATCTCTTCACTTCCTAAAAAAGACTCTGAAATCATACGTATGATGACTGTTTATTTATTTCAAGGGGCAGGAGCTGTTCAAGAAACAGGTGATGTTTCTAAGTTTAATGAAGCGATGAAACTCATTAATATGTATCAGGAAAAGCTTGGTGCAGAAGTGATGCTTTCTGATACTGCAATTAATATGGAAATACAATACAATAAACTAGGTTTTTTTGCTAAATTAGTCCCTCTTTATTTACTTATTGGGATTATTTTACTGATTGCAGCTTTTGTTAATATTGTGAAACCGAACCGTACGTTAAAGTGGATTGCTATGGCTTCATGGGGTCTTTTAGTACTAGGCTTTGCAATACACGTAGTTTCTATGGGAATGCGTTGGTACATTGGAGGGTATGCTCCTTGGTCAAATGCTTATGAGTCCATTGTATTTATTGCAGCATCAACGGTAGCAGCAGGGCTTATTTTTGCTAGAAAGTCACCATTTGCATTGGGAGCAGCAGCATTATTGGCTGGGGTTACCATGGGTGTGGCACATATGAACTTTATTAACCCAGAGATTACAACACTTGTTCCTGTTTTAAAATCATACTGGCTTATGATTCACGTTGCCATTATTATTTCTGGTGATGGATTCTTAGGGTTAGGATCAATTATCTCTTTAGTGGTATTAATTCTTTATATCATTAGACGTGAAAAGAGTAGTCAAGAGAAAAATGAAAATATTGATCGGGCTATTAAAGAGTTGACGAATATTGCCGAGATGAGCCTTATTGTTGGTCTTTTTTTGATGACTGTTGGAAACTTCCTTGGTGGAGTTTGGGCGAATGAGTCTTGGGGTCGTTACTGGGGTTGGGATGCTAAAGAGACATGGGCTGCTGTAACCATTTTGATTTATGCGACCATTTTACATTTACGTTTCATTCCAAAGTTAAATAATCCATTTGCATTTAACGTTGCTTCACTTTGGGGTTACTCAACGGTTATTATGACTTATTTCGGAGTAAATTATTACCTATCTGGACTTCATTCATATGCAGCTGGTGCGCCAATGCCATTACCTGACTGGGTTATTCCAGCGATTATAGGCTTATTTATTTTGACTTTACTATCAGCTAAGTCTTGGAAGAATATTAAAGTAGTATTTATTTTACTTGCTCCACTTATCCTTTGGTTTGTTGGATTATTATTGATGTTAAACAAGATTTAGGATGTTAAAGGTTAAAGAGGATAGATATAATGGATTGATTATAGAGCCAGAAAGTATTCATGCTTCTGCCTCTATTTTTAAAGTAGCCCTTGAACAATTACTTGAAGAAGCTACTTTTCAAAAAAAATTTCTTTTATGGATTGACTTAA
>CACVAR010000256.1 GCA_902727905.1 uncultured Sulfurovum sp.
TAATAAAAAAGAGATTTTAAGCTCGTTTGTACAATCGGTTTAAATATTATTATGGTCGATAAATCGACCCTACCCATAACAGATTAAAAAATTCGTAGGGTCGGTTCACCGACCATTTATATTAAGGCAAAAATTGAACCGTTTATTCGTCGTTAACAAACCCATATTTCGCTCTTCAAATGGCTACATGGGCTATGTCAAAAGAAAATACAACACTAAAAAAGTAGGCTTTTCAGGTACACTTGACCCTTTTGCCACAGGTTGTCTCATAGTTGCTACTGGTCAATACCCAAAACTTTTTCAATACCTCAAAAAGACACCAAAATCTTATGCAGCTACCTTATGGCTTGGAGCAAACTCTCAAAGTTTAGACATTGAGAATGTAGACTCTGTTAAAGTCATTGAGCCTTTAGCACTTGAAAAAATTCAACAAACATTGGAAAGTTTAAAAGGTGAACTCAGCTACTATCCTCCAAAATTTTCAGCCAAAAAAATTAATGGGAAAAGAGCTTATGACTTAGCAAGAGCTGGAGAAGAAGTTAAGTTAAAAGAAATCACTTCCACTATTTATGACATTAAACTCATAAATTATAATCACCCTTTTGTACATTTTGAAGCAACTGTTTCAGAAGGAACTTACATTCGTTCTTTAGGGGCTATAATTTCTGATAAACTCAAAGTAGATGGTACGCTTTCAAGTCTAAAACGTCTTAACGAAGGTGCATTTTTTTATGATGAAGAAAAAGCCCTTGACCCTTTAAAGTTTTTAAAAATTCCTCAAAATATTTACACTGGTGATCCTAAATTTTTAGAACTGGGGAAAAAACTCTATATTGATTATTTTGAAAGTAAAGAAGATGGGGAATACTGGGTAGAAACTGAAGACTTTTTTTCGGTTATTGAAATTTTGGATGGAGAGATTAAATATAAATTGAATCGAGTGCATAAATACGTTGGCTAAAGCCAACGTATTTATCAAAAACTACTAAGAAACTGATGCTTTTAACATCCAAATATCTTTTTCAAATTTTGCAATATTATCATCTGCAAACGTGATAGTGGTTGTATCATTTAACTCAGCTGCAAAGTTAGAAAGTTCTTTAAACTCATATAAAAAATGAATATAGTCTGTTTTGATAATCTCTAAAACTTCTTTAGTATCAAATTCAGTCTTTTCTGTCTCTTCTATGTGACCATACTCAACTGCTTGTGCCATGGTTACTAATGGTTTCTGACCCAACTGAAGTACTCTCTCTGCTGTGTCATCAAATAGTGTTGCCATAGCAAGATACATGGTTTCAGTCATTGCATGAATTTCGTAAAATGCCATACCTTTTATATTCCAATGTAAATTATGTAATTTAATATGCATTACCATTGCATCGGCTTGAATTTGTTTTAGTTTATTAATTGTTTTCATTTCTGCTGTTTCCATATTTGGCTCCTATTTTAAAAGTGGGTGAGCTATTTTAGCATAAAGCTCTAACAGTTAATAGACGAAATAAGGAAGTTCATTATGATATTAAGTATACATTTATCATAAAAGTACTATTTTATGTAAAATAATATGTAATTCTATACATAAAAGGATGAAACAATGATAGCATATTCAAGAAATGAGATTATCTCTGCTACCGATATGGCAAGAAGTTTTTCAACAGCACTAACAAGTATATTGGAACAAGGTAAAGAGAAACTAGCCATTTCTAAAAACAATAAACTTCAAGCTGTACTAATAGACATTGAAGAGTATGAGCGACTTAAAGAAGCTTACGATACTTTAGAACATATAGAAATAGCCAAACTGATTGAAGCACGTAAAAACTCAGAAACCTTTACACTAGACGAAGTAATGAGTGAATTCGGTATCTCTGAAAATGACTTATAAAATAATCATAAGAAAAGAAGCTAAAGAAGATTTATCTGAGCTTTCACATACGCAGAAGCTTTTAATTATTAAACAATTTAAAAAGCTAGAGAAATCACCACAACTTGGTATTTTACTAGGTAATAAATCTGGTTATGACTTAACAGGTTATCGTAAAATGTATGCCGACAAAAAGAAACTTCGTATTGTTTACAGAATTATTGATGATGTGATTGAAGTAGAAGTCATTGCCATTGGGAAACGTGATGATATGGATGTTTATGAAAAAGCAAATGAAAGAAAAGAGTAACATAAGAACTTTGCTATAATAAACCAACAGAGGAAATAGAGGGAACCCAATGACTGACTTTATAAACTTACTAGTAAATAATAAACTAATAGCCCTACTCATAACACTGTTTGGTACCTTTTATTGGCTCATTAACCGTATACGAACTGAACTTAATGAAAAGAAAAAAGAGTTTATGAAAGATATCCTTGTTTCCGAAAAAAGTCTACTTTCTGTTTCCAATGAACTACAAAGTAAGCTTAACCATTCCCCTAACCTCTACAAAGAGATACTAACAAGTGTTTTAACTTTTTTAGAGAAACATTTAGAACCTTTAAAACTCTTTTCAAGTAAAGCTTTTGACAAACATCTAACTTTTTCAATTATCTACTCATTTTTATTTTTTTATTTGGTTTGGCTTTTTGGGGGAACTGGGGCTATTGGAAAGCATGAACTTATGCCCAATGAAAACAGGTTATTGATAACACTATTTTTCATTTTTGAAATTCTAGTCCTCTACTTCTTATTAACACAAATAACACAAATCATAATTTTTCTTTCGAAAAAACTGCCTTTTTTTTCACATCTAAGTAATACTTGGCAAGTACTCATAGTAGTAGGAGTAGTAGTAGGATTAGTAGTAGTAGTAGTAGGAGTAATAGGAGGAGGATTAGTAGTACTAGGAGTAGTAGGAGGAGGATTAGGAGTACTAGGAGGAGGAGGATTAGGAGGAGTAGTAATAGGAGGAGTAGGAGTAGTAGGAGTATTACTCAATAGTATAAATAGTACTACTATTTTATATTTACTTTTTTTCCTTATTCTACCGTTTATCAATACTATTTTTGACTACCTATCCATGATAGTCTCTCGCTATTTTGCTCAGAAAATTCTTTACGAACATACCAAAAAACTTCATATTTTTTTAGATATTCTTGCTGACCTCATAGTCGCAGCCATACTTTTAGTAACCTTAGCATTTACCCTATATTATGTTGTTGATGCTACGAATGTTTATCTTATAAAAGATCCTCAACTTTTTATTCCTATAGAACACTATAAAGAATTACTTTTATCAAGAAACCTTTTTCATCCAGATGTATTATGGATTACGCTTATGTTTTTTAGTACGCTTATCCCTACACTTATTCACCTCTTTTTGTTTGTCTACTCTCTTATGGCATTCATTTTAGTGAAGCCTCATCTACACCAAATAGTCAGTGAATTAAAAAAACTTGACCTAGACAATCATCACAAAAAAGAACTTATAGCTTATGACTTAGCAGACTACCGTTTAACAGGTTGGTTAAGATGGCACAATGTCATGGCTTCTTTCTTAGCCATTACTTTTGTAGTTATCTTAGGTATTTTACTTTCACAAATAGACTTTACAAACTTTCTTAAATAAAGGAACTCCATGACCCAAAAAGCCCATGCAAAAATAAACACTTTCCTAAAAATAACAGGACATAAAAATGGTTACCATACCCTACTCTCTCGTTTTGTCAAAGTTCCAAACCTCTACGATACCATAAGTTTTGTACCCCAAACTTGTGAAACTTTCACCATAGAAGGTTGTGGTGATGTTCCCGTTGGAGTTAATACTATTTATAAATCTTTTGTAGCTATGAAAAGTGAGCTTAACCTTGAAACAGACTTTTTTAAACACCATAAAGTAGTCGTAGAAAAAAATATTCCTTCAGGTGCTGGTCTTGGTGGTGGGTCTTCAGACGCTGCTGCTTTTATGCGTTTGTTTAATGAGGTTTGTAAACTAAACATTGACACTCCTACCCTTGCAAAAATAGGTTCAACCGTTGGTGCTGACATTCCATTTTTTGTGTATGACTATGACGCTGCAAATGTATCAGGCTTTGGAGAAGTGGTTAAAGAGTTTAAAGACGACACATTTGAGATAGAACTCTACACCCCAAACATTCATTGTGATACAGCTTTAGTTTATAAAACTTTTAAAAAAGAGTTGTTCGATAAAATCGAACCTACTAATTTTGAGGGCTGGGAGAACTTATCTTCTAAAGAAGTACTTTCAAGGGTCAATGCTGTTGAAGCCAATGACCTCTACAAAGCTTCGCTCATTGCCTATCCTGAACTTCAAAAAGAACAACCTAAAGGC